>NZ_JBHXEM010000084.1:0-31440 GCF_042724755.1 Kitasatospora sp. NPDC127067
CTTGTGGGTGCGGCGGGCGAGGAGGGCGTAGGTGTCGGCGGGGGTGCGGCCGCGGGAGAGGGCGTGGCCGGCGAGGGTGGTGAGGTGCATGGGGGTGTGCTTTCAGGCGGTGACGAGGGCGGGGCTGGGGGAGGGGGCGACGAGGGCCCAGACGTACTTGCCGATGCCGCCGGGGAGGGAGGTACAGCCCCAGCGTTCGGCCAACTCGTTGACGAGGAGCAGGCCACGCCCGTGCTCGTCGTCCGGCGAGGAGGCTCGGAGGGACGGGTGTTTGGTGCCGGCGTCGTGGACTTCGAGGCGCAGACGGGAGCCGGTGACGGTGAAGCGGACCTCGATGTGGCAGTCGTCGGGGGCGTCGGAGTGCTGGACAGCGTTGGCGAACAACTCGCCGAGCAGCAACTCGGCGGTGTCGCAGTACCGGTCCCCGGAGGGCAGCCCGGAGAGGTACGCGCGGAGCAAGTACCGGGCCAGGGGCGTGGACTCGGTACGGGAGTCGAGGCGCGCGACGAACATGCGGGGGCGGCGGTGGGTTTTGAGCATGGGGGAGTGCCTCAAGGGAGGATTGCGTGCGAATGGAGTGCGCCGTGCGGTGCGCTACGACGCCGACTCAGGGGTCTTGCTGAAGTGAGGGCCCGGACCGCAGCGATGGCGGTCCGGCCTCTGGGGTGTCGGTGTGATCAGCCGACCGGGACCGGGACGCCCCGGACGAGGAGGGGGAGGCCGTCGCCGTGCTCCCAGGCGTCCCAGGCGTCCTCGACACGGCGGCACTGGTCTTCGGCCATGAGGTCACGGAGCTGGTGACGGGGGACCCAGTGGAGAGCGCGGAGTTCTTCCGGGGGCTGGTGGTGGCTGGCGGTGTTGGCCTGTTGGGGTGTGAGCTTTCCGCCCGCGTAGACGAGGTTGAGGCCCTCGGGGAATTCGGCGGCGGGCATGTAGTCGATGGTGAGGACGGTGCGGAGGGGAAGGACGAGGCCGGTTTCGGTTTCGAGGTGCCGGCGGGCCGCGAGGTGGGGGAGCTCGTCCTGCTCGGCGCTGCCGCCGGGGAGGATGAGGCCGTCCATGTAGACGGGATCGACGAGGAGGGCGGAGAGTTCGCCCGATCCGTCGGGGTTATCGCGCAGGGCGAAGATCTGCTGACCCGACCGGCGGGCCGGGGGCTTGCTCATGATGCGGGTCCTGCTCAACTCTGCTCCAGGTAAGAGGGGTTGATGAAGGGTGGCAGCGCCCGCCCGTCGACGGGCGGGCGGTAGGCCTTCCCGGGCGTGACCTCCGCGACGATGCTCCCGCGCGGATCGCCTTCCTCCGGGCTGGTGAAGTCCAGTGCGAGTTCGTGGAGTTGAAGGCGAGTATCGGGATTTCGCGTGTGGTGCATGAGGTCTCCGCCGGTTGCTCTGTGCTCCCGACGAATCACCGGGTGTAGCCATAGTGGTGCCTCGCCCGCTACGATCGGAAGGCTTTCCCACTTGACAGTTCCCCCGTGTGGTATTCGCGGAGCAGTGGAGGTCTGACGATGCGTGAGTCTCAGCTGGATCCATCGGCCTCGCCTCTCAAGGCGTTCGGGGCCCAACTGCGCAAGCTGCGCAAGGCGGCAGGCTTGACGCAGACCCAGCTTGGCGAGCGGACGAATCTGAGTGATAGTCAGATTTCGAACCTCGAAAGAGGGACGCGCAATCCCACACTTGAATGGGTTCGTATCGCCGACTTGGTTCTTGGCACCGGTGGAACACTGGAACTGACGTACTGGAGCCTCAGGGGGTCTTCCTTCCTGCCGGGTTACCCGGAGTACGCGGCGAAGGAGCGGGAGGCCAGGGCCATCCGGCTGTTCGAGTTGGGCATCATCCCTGGTCTGGTACAGACGCGTGGATACGCCGAGGCCCTGGAGGCTGGTGCGGTTGCGCGAGGAAGCGTTGCTGCTGAGCAGGGATCCGAGCGCGTTCGGCTCCTCCTGAATCGACAGGAGCGGATCAATAGGGACCCTGCTCCGCTGATCCATGTGATCCTTGACGAAAGCTGCCTTCGGACCGTGGTTGGCGGCGGCGGGGCAGTCATGTCCCAGCAGTTGGCGCATGTGGAGAAGTTGGCTCGACAGCCCAACTATGTGGTCCAAGTCGCTCCCTTTGACCTGGGCGCGCTTCGCCCGTTCATGCGATCCATGTCGCTTCTCGATCTCGGCGACGGCGCCTCGCTCGGCTACACCGAGACGCATCAACGTGGATACCTGGAGAACGACCGGGCGATCGTGTCCGCCTGGGCAAGGGAATACGATTTGCTCCAGGTGGAAGCGCTGTCGCAGGCGGCATCGCTCAAAATGATCAGCAAGGCGCGAAGGGACTTTTCAGCATGAGCGAGAACGTTGACCTGACTGGTGCTTCCTGGAGCAAGAGCAGCTACAGCGGCAACGGTGGACAGTGCGTCGAGGTGGCCTCCGGGTTCCCTGGCCTGCTGCCCGTCCGGGACTCCAAGAACCCCCACGGTCCAGCTCTGGTCTTTCCGGCGAAGGCCTGGATGTCGTTCGTCGCCGCTGTCCGCAGTGGCGAGTTTGGCGAGGTTTGAGTCTGAGTCAGGAGGAGGTGGCCCCCGCTTGGGGGCTTCCGAGGGCATGCCGGAACGTGGTCGGTTGACCAAGGTCAGGCCGTGGAGAGGCAGTTAGACGCTCGGCTGGGGTTGCCCAGCCGAGCGTTTTTGTGTGCGCGGGGGAGGGCACGGAAGGGCTGTGAGCGCTATGGAACTCGACCCGGCGGGCGCCAGGTGGCGGAAGAGCACGTACAGCAACGGGCAGGGAGGCTGCGTCGAAGTTGCAGACGGCTGCCCAGGTGTCATGCCGGTCCGAGACTCGAAGGACCCGAAGGGGCCTGCGCTCGTCTTCCCGATCGAAGCGTGGGAGTCGTTCGTTGCCGCTGTCCGCAGCGGCGAGTTCAGTGAAGCCTGAGAGGGGCGTTATGACCGACGGTGCAGAGCTGTCCGGGGCTCGGTGGTTCAAGAGCAGTTACAGCAACAACGGCGGGTCTTGCGTCGAGGTGGCTCCCGGCTTCCCCGGGCTGGCTCCTGTCCGTGATTCCAAGGACCCCCAGGGCCCGGCCCTGGTCTTCCCGGCGGAGGCCTGGGTGTCGTTCGTCGCGGCCGTCCGCAGCGGCGAGTTCAGCGACATCTGAGGCGGTCTTCGGAGACATGGCGGCACGTGGTTGGTTGCCGTCCGAGTCGAGGCTGTGAAGAGGTAGTCGGGCGATCGGCTGGGGTTGCCCCAGCCGAGCGTTTTTGTGTGTGCGGGGGAGGGCACGGAAAGGGCTGTGAGCGCTATGGAACTCGACCTCGCCGGCGCCAGGTGGCGGAAGAGCACGTACAGCCAGCAGGGTGGCAACTGTGTCGAGGTGGATGATGCACATCCGGGCAGGGTCCGTGACTCCAAGGATCCTCAGGGCCCGGCTCTTGTCTTCCCGGCGGAGGCCTGGGTGTCATTCGTCGCGGCCGTCCGCAGCGGCGAGTTCAGCGAAGTCTGAGAGGGGAGTCATGGCCGACGGCGTGGATCTGTCCGGGGTTCGGTGGTTCAAGTCTTCCTACAGCAACAACGGGGGTGACTGCGTCGAGGCGACAGCGGACTTCCCCGGCCTGGCGCCTGTCCGTGACTCGAAGGACCCCCAGGGCCCGGCGCTTGTCTTCCCGGCCGAGGCGTGGATGTCGTTCGTCGCGGCCGTCCGCAGCGGCGAGTTCAGCGAAGCCTGAGAGGATGACCATGCACGACGGCACCGCCCTCGACCAGGGCGGCTACAACTGGGCCAAGTCCAGCTACTCGGCCGGTGAGAACGGCAACTGCGTCGAGGTCGGCCGGACCCCGGCCGGTACCATCCCGGTGCGCGACACCAAGCAGCACCGGCGCGGCCCGGTCCTGGAGTTCACCCCTGCGGCCTTCCAGAACTTCCTCGACGCCGTCAAGGCGGGTGAGCTCCCGGTCCAGCCGTAGCGGTTGGCTCCCGACTTCTCCGGCCTGGCCCCGGTCCGTGACTCGAAGGATCCTCAGGGTCCGGCTCTTGTCTTCCCGGCCGAGGCGTGGGTGTCGTTCGTCGCGGCTGTCCGCAGCGGCGAGTTCAGCGAAGCCTGAGACGGGAGGCGGTCTCCGGAGACATGGCGGCCCGTGGTTGGTTGCCGTCAGAGTCGAGGCTGTGAAGAGACAGTCAGGCGCTCGGCTGGGGTTGCCCAGTCGAGCGTTTTTGTGCGCGCGGGGGAGGGCACGGAAGGGCTGTGAGCGCTATGGAACTCGACCCGGCCGGCGCCAGGTGGCGGAAGAGCACGTACAGCCAGCAGGGCGGCAACTGTGTCGAGGTGGATGACGCACATCCAGGCAGCGTCCGTGACTCCAAGGACCCCCAGGGCCCGGCTCTGGTCTTCCCGGCCGAGGCCTGGATGTCGTTCGTCGCGGCCGTCCGCAGCGGCGAGTTCGGCGTGCTCTGAGCCTCGGCCCGGTCGCACAGGCCCGGACCGGACCGTTCCCGGTTCGGGCCTGAACCGCCTCCGCCCCCGGCGCTGGGATCCGTGGATGAGGATCCCGCCCGGCGCTGCCGCTCCGGGCGGGCACCCTGTCGGTGCTCCGCTTCTTCTCGGGCCCGCGCTATGAGTGAGGTGACGCGCAGGAGGCGTCGGCGCGCCCCTTGCCCGGCATGGGTGCCGGCTGGGCGCTGTGTTCGCGCTCGCCCGTCCAGTACGAGGCGACCGCCGCCGGATCGTCCGTCACCGGGTGGCCCGTCGCGGCGTTCGCGGACGGGGCGCAGCCGTCCGTGGTGGCGCGGGTGTCCTGAGCGGCGCAGGCGGCGGTCAGGAGCAGTGCGGCCGCGGCCGTGGTCAGGGCGAGCGCTCTTCTGCCGGGTCCGGCTGGCATGGGCTGTCCTCTCGGCCGGTCAGCGCCCAGGCGTGGACGTTGGCCTGGATCTGATCGTAGAGAGAACCGACCGCGCCGGTGAAGGGCGGACCGGTCGAGCGCCGTCCGGACGCGCGGCAGTTCGTCCAGCCGCGCGGGACGAAGGCGCCCCGCCCGGAGCCGAAAACCGGTGCCGCCCGCCCGCCCGATGGAGCAGCATGACCCCTGTGTCTGATACCTCCATCCTCACCCGCACCGAGGCCGCCGAGCGCCACCGTCTGCTCGACGTCCGCACCGTCCGCCTCGACCTCGACCTGACCCGCGGCCGGGAGGTGTTCGGCTCCACCACGGTCATCCGCTTCGGCTGCACCACCCCGGGCGCCGCCACCTACGTGGACGTCAAACCGGCCGCACTCCACCGGGTGGTGCTGAACGGCCGCGAACTGGACGTCACCGCCCTGCGGGACGGCCGCTTCCCGCTCACCGACCTGGCGGCCGACAACGAACTCACCGTCGAAGCCGACATGGCCTACTCGCACACCGGCGAGGGCATGCACCGCTTCACCGACCCCGCCGACGGCGAGGACTACGCCTACACCCAGTCCTTCCTCGACGACGGCCCCCGGGTGTTCGCCTCCTTCGACCAGCCCGACCTCAAGGCGCGGTACACGGTGTCCGTCACCGCGCCGCCGCAGTGGACCGTGGTCGGCAACAGCCTGGGCCGCCAGAGCTCGCCCGGCCGCTGGGAGTTCGACCCCACCCCGGCGATCAGCAGCTACCTCCTCGCCGTCGTCGCCGGCCCGCTGCACTCGGTGCGCGCCGAGCACGACGGGATCCCGCTCGGCCTGCACTGCCGCCGCTCGCTCGCCGCCCACCTGGACGCCGACGCCGACGAGCTGCTGGAGATCACCCGGCAGGGCTTCGACCACTACCACCGGGTCTTCCGGCACCGCTACCCCTTCGACAGCTACGACCAGTGCTTCGTCCCGGAGTTCAACGCCGGCGCGATGGAGAACCCGGGCTGCGTCACGCTGCGCGACGAGTACGTCTTCCGCTCCGCCGTGACCGACACCAGGCGCGAGGAACGCGCCATGGTGGTGATCCACGAGATGGCGCACATGTGGTTCGGCGACCTGGTCACCATGAAGTGGTGGGACGACCTGTGGCTGAACGAGTCCTTCGCCGAGTACATGGCCTACAGCGTCACCGCCGCCTCCACCCGCTTCACCGGCGCCTGGACCGGCTTCGCCGCCGACCGCAAGCCCTGGGGCTACGACGCCGACCAGCGCCCCTCCACCCACCCGGTGGCCCCCGAAACGGTCGACGACACCGCCCAGGCGCTGCAGAACTTCGACGGCATCTCCTACGCCAAGGGCGCCGCCGTCCTGCGCCAGCTCGTCGCCTGGCTCGGCGAGGAGACCTTCCTGGCCGGGGTCAACGACTACTTCGACGCGCACGCCTTCGGCAACGCCACCCTCGACGACCTGCTTCGGGCCCTGGCCGCGGCCAGCGGCCGCGACGTCCACGCCTGGGCCGACCGCTGGCTGCGCACCAGCGGCGTCGACACCCTGCGGATGACCGACGGCCGCATCGAGCACACCTCCGCCGACGGCGCGCTGCGCCCGCACCAGCTGACCGCGGGCCACTACCGGCGCACCGCCGACGGCGCCCTGGAACTCGCCGAGCGCGTGCCGCTCGACCTGCCGGGCGACCTGCCCGGCGACGGCGCCGTACCGCTCGACCCGCCGGCCGACGGCACCGAGCTGACCCTGCTCAACGACACCGACCTCAGCTACGTCAAGATCCGCCTCGACCCCGCCTCCTGGCGGACCGCGTGCTCCTCCCTCGGCGCCGTGCCCGAGGA
Source organism: Kitasatospora sp. NPDC127067 (assembly GCF_042724755.1). Taxonomy (NCBI): domain Bacteria; kingdom Bacillati; phylum Actinomycetota; class Actinomycetes; order Kitasatosporales; family Streptomycetaceae; genus Kitasatospora; species Kitasatospora sp. NPDC127067. The sequence goes on from NZ_JBHXEM010000084.1 coordinate 6,714, forward strand.
ACTCGCCCGGGCGGTGCTCTGGGGCGCCGCCCGCGACCAGGTGCGCGACGGGGAACTCGCACCCGGCGAGTACCTGCGGCTGGTCGCCGACCACCTGCCCGGCGAGACCTCGGTGCACCTGGTGGACGCGGTGCTCTCCTTCGCCCGCGACTTCGTGGCGGACTGCGCCGTACCGCCCGCCGAACGGCCGGCCGCACTGGCCGAACTGGCCCGGGTCTGCCGCACCCTGCTGCGGCGCACCGAGAACGAGCCGGACCGCACCGGCCTGCGCCTGGTCGCCGTACGCGGCGTGATCGCCACCGCCGCCGAGGACCGGACCGCCGAACTGCGCGACTGGCTGGCCGCCGGCACGGTGCCCGGCGGGCCGGAGCTCGACCCCGACCTGCGCTGGCAGCTGCTGGCGCGGCTGTGCGTGCTCGGCGCGGCGGGCGAACCGGAGATCGCCGCCGAACTCGCCGCCGACCCCAGCGACACCAGCGAGCAGGGCGCCGCCCGCTGCCGCGCCGCCCTGCCCGACCAGGCCGCCAAGGAGGCCGCCTGGCAGGCGCTGTTCCACGGCGAGCTCTCCAACTACCTGGCCGCCGCCACCGCCAAGGGACTGTGGCAGCCCGAGCAGGCCGACCTGCTCGACGAACTCACCACGCGCTACTTCAAGGAACTGGGCCCGGCCGCCGCCCGCCGCGGCCCCGCCCTGGCCCGGGTCCTCACCACGGCGGCCTTCCCCGCCTTCGCCGCCACCGACCGGACCCTACGGGCGGCCGAGGCCTGCCTCACCGACCCGGACCTCACCGTGGCGACCCGGCGCGGCCTGGTCGACCAACTGGACACCCTGCGCCGCGCCGCCCGGGCCCGCGCACTGACCGGGCAGTAGCCCTGGCGGTCACCGCCACCCGGAGGAACCCGCAGGCCCGGACCGCACGTTGTGGCGGTCCGGGCCTGCGGCTGCTACCGCTTCCGGTTCCGTGTGCGGTCCTCACGAATCCCGTACCGGGCCGGATCGCTCCGTCCGCATCGGCAGCACGCCGTAGTCCGTCAACTCGATCGGGTTCGAGAACTCCTGTCCGCTGTTCGGCCCGGTCATGTCCTCTCCGCGCAGGTACCGGCAGAACCATTCCGCGAATGTCAGGTCGTAGCGGTAGAACTCGTCGTCGTGGCCGACGTAGACCACGATGCACCAGCCGTACCCGGTGCCGGTGCGCAGCAGGAACACCGCTTCCCCGTGCGCGGTCGGCGTGATGGGGATCAGGCCGTCCGGCGCGCCGAACCCCAGGGGTGCGGGGAATCCGGGGAAGTTCTCGTCCGTGAACTCGCAGTCCTGGTAGGCGACCACGGTCTCCCGTATGTACGTGCCCAGGTCCCATCCCCGCGCGGCTGGGCCCCTCAGCGAGATCGACCGGCCGATCTCGATCGGCGCGTAGCGCTCGGCCAGGGTCTTGAAGTCTCCCGGCAGTTCCACGCCCAGCTCGGCTTCCAGCCCGTGCCAGCGCTCTGCCGGCACGCCGGGCCCACTGGGCGGCCCGATGATCGCGCGTACTTCTTCCAGAAAGTCGATCACGGGTCGGCTCCAGTCAACTCGGGGCAGTTCGCGGTCCCCTCGGTGGTTCCACCCGTGGGGCTCTGCATGATCACACAGTGCTCGGACACTTTGGTTTCGAGCGGGAATGTCGGCTGCTGGACCATTCAGGCGATGCGCCCCTCCTTGTCCCCCGGCGGCGGGTTTGGGGTGTTCGGGGTGCCGGAATCCTGCACTCCAGGATCCGGCTCTCCGTACGAAGGGAATCGATGCCATGAAGAGCATCACGCAGAGGGTGCTGCTGCTCTCCGCAGCCACCGCCACCGCCGCCGCAATCAGCGTTGTTCCGGTACCCCTCGCCCAGGCCCGCACCGAACTGGTCACCGCCCCTCAGCTCGGCGTCCAGTTCAACCCCGATGGCGACCCCGGCCAGTGCGGTGGAAGAACGGGCGAACAGTGGAAGGACGACTTCGGCGTGACCGAGGCGATCCGCTTCGATACCGACTCCCGCCCCGGCGGCTGTCTGCTCGCATTCGGTATCTACGATCCGGACAATCGACTGGCAGGTTCGTCCGTCACCTACACCTTCAAGGTCACCCCCGGCGGTGATCCCGCCCAGTGCGGAAACCCGGGCACCCACCAGGTGCCGATCCGGACGACCCGGACCTTCGGCCCCAGCATCCGGATCGACACCGACAATCGGCCGGGCGGATGCGATCTCACGTTCGCCCTGTCGAGTTCCACCATGAAGATGGGAATCAACTTCTACTCGGACGGCGACCCCGCCCAGTGCGGGAACGCCGGCCCGGACTACGGCATCTTCAGCTCCGTGGACAACTTCAGCTCACCCACCATCCGCATCGACACCGACGATCGGCCCGGCGGCTGCGGGCTCAAGCTCCGGCTGGAGTAGCTTCCGGCCTCAGGAGGACATCTCATCGCCTTCGCCGGGGTCGCGGCAGCCCCGTCCGCACCCGTGGGCTCCCCGACATGAGATGTCCTCCACGAGGGCCACAGGTCGGGCTCCAGAGCCCGGCCGATGCACTCGTCGGCGTCGGGGCCTCTCCCGTCAGGACGGCGGCCGGGAACTCGGTCGTGCCGCCGGGCGCAGTTCGGGTGCAGGTGTCTCCCCCGGGCATTAGGGTCGCCTGAGTGTCAGGGAATTACCGGCACTTGACGTCTCATCAGATTCACCGAAAGGGGGCGGGGGTGGCGACGGTCAATGCGGGCCTTCCGCGCGGGTTGCACATCGTGGTGTTCCGGATCCTGCGGATACGCCTGCTGTTGGTCGTCATCGTCGCGCTCGCTCTGTTCCGGGTGCTCTCGGTGGTCCAGGCGCTCATCGCCGCCCTGGCGGTCGCGGTGGTTCTGATCGCCGTGAGGAAGGCGGTGCTGAAGGCGCTCGCCCCGAGGTTCAGTGCCGTGTGCCAGGTCCGGGTGGGCGACCGGACCTTGCTGGCCTTCGCGGGCTCCCAGCGGGTGATCAGGGTCGGCGACCCGGACACGGGGGACCTGGTCGGCTTCCTGAAGGGGCACGGAGGGTGGGTGAACGCCCTGTGCGAGGTGGAGGTCGGCGGCCGGCCCCTGCTGGCCTCCGGTGGGGACGACCGGACGGTACGGCTCTGGGAGCCGGGCACGGGCAGGCAGGTGTCCGTCCTCAAGGGGTCGCGGGCCGCCGTGCGCGGGGTCTGCCAGGTGCGGGTGGGTGACGGAGTGCTGCTGGCCGCCGGCGGGGACGACGAGGCGCTCCGGCTGTGGGAACCGGGCACGGGCGAGCCGGTCCGGGTCATCTCGCCCGGCGCCGGCGGGGTCATGGCGGTGTGCGCGGTCCGCTCCGAGGGCAGGGACCTGCTCGCCTCCGCCCACGGGGACCGGACGGTACGGCTGTGGGAGCCGGGCGCGGGCGAGCAGGTGCGGGTGCTGACGGGCCACGACGGCTGGCCGACGGCCCTGTGCCAGATACGGGCCGCGGACGAGGTCCTGCTCGCTTCGGCCGGCATCGACGAGAAGGTGCGACTGTGGAACCCGGGCACCGGGGAGCAACTCCACGTCATGGAGGACGACTTCGGCTGGCTGCACGCCCTGTGCCAGATCGAGGTGGGGGAGCGGTACCTGCTGGCCTCCGGCGGCGACGGGCCGGGCGTGAAGCTCTGGGACCCGACCACGGGAGAGCGGGTGGGCACGGTGGGCGGCGCCCAGCACTTCCTGGGGCCGTTCGGCTGCGGCTGGGTGCGCGCCCTGTGCCAGATCCAGGTCGACGGCGAGCCGCGGATCGCCACCGGCGGATACGACAAGCGGGTGGAGACCTGGCGCCTCACGGGACAGAACACCTAAGCGCACCCACCGGCCCCCCGAGGAGCCGGGCCTGCCTCCGCGTGCACCCCGATGACCCACGACGGTACGGGGATACCTATGCCGGTGGACGCCGGTGGGTCGACTTAGGTCGATGGCGCCGGCTTCACATGCAGTCGGATGACTGATGCCTCCCCTGGGCCCTCGCCGCCACAGTGGTGTTGCTCCGCGAGCGGAACGCCGGAGCGCCCCCTGGGCAGTTGAAGAGCAGCAGAGGAGATCATGATGAACCTGCGGAAGACGGCGATGAGGCTCGGCGTGGGTGTCGCCACGGTGGCCGGGGTGCTCGCCGCCACGACGACGAGTGCGAGTGCCGACATCCTCACCTCGATCGAGACCGGCCCCGGCAAGTGCCCCGCCAACTGGGTGTGCCTGTGGAGCGAGAACAACTACATCGTGGGCAACCCGAAGGGCGGGATCGACTACGGGGCGGTGGGCGCGAACCAGAACATCGCGGACCTGGCGCAGTTCAAGTTCGAGAGCAAGCTCTGGCGCTGGAAGGGCATGACGGACGAGGCCTCCTCGGTCGTGAACAACACCGGGAGCAGCATCTGCTTCTACGAGCACACCAACTACGGCGGCCTGGAGTTCAGGATCGGCCCCTGGGAGAAGTGGGCCTCGGTCCCGTCGTGGATCAACGACAGGATCAGCTCCTTCAAGTTCTGCTGACCCCTGCGTTCCCCCTTCCCCTTCCCCCTTCCCCTCTTCGACCTGAACGGATCGTCATGAAGCTTTCCAGGAACCTGGCCAAGCTCGGCCTGAGCGCCGCCGCCGCCGTCGGTTTGATCGTGACCGGGGCGACCTCCGCGAGCGCCACCAATGTCTACGACATCGGCCACGGGGCCGGGTCGTGCCCCAGCGGCTACGTCTGCCTGTGGTCGGAGGCCAACTTCATCAACGGCACGACCATCAACGACAACAAGTTCGGCTCCTTCGCGTCCAACCAGAACACCGGCGATATGGGCAAGCTCCAGAAGCGCGACTCCGGTGGGGACAAGGGGATGCAGGACATCACCTCGTCGGTGCTGAACAACACCGGGAGCAGCATCTGCTTCTACGAGAACAACTGGTACACCGGCCTGGAGTTCAAGATCGGCCCCGGGGAGCACTGGCCCTACATCCCGTCGTGGATCAACGACAGGATCAGCTCCTTCAAGTACTGCTGACCTCCTCCTTTCCTCGACCTGAACGGATCGTCATGAAGATTTCCCGGAAGATGACCAGGCTCGGTCTGTGTGCCGCCGCCGCCGTCGGGCTGGTCGTGACCGTCGCGGGCTCCGCCAGCGCCAACACGATCCTCGGCATCGGGCAGGGCGCCGGAGCGTGCCCCACCAACTACGTCTGCCTGTGGTCCGAGGGCGGTTTCGTCGCCAACACCGGTGCCACCGGCAAGTTCGGTTCGATCGCCTCGGACCAGAACATCAGCGACATGGGCAAGCTGGAGCGGAAGAGCGGCCTGTGGACGGGGATGCAGGACACCACCTCGTCCGTGCTGAACAACACCGGGAGCAGCATCTGCTTCTACGAGAACAACAACTACACCGGCCTGGAGTTCAGGATCGGCCCCTGGGAGCAGTGGCCCTCGGTCCCGTCGTGGATCAACGACAGGATCAGTTCCTTCAAGTACTGCTGACCCGTCGCAGGACCCGCCGGCCCCGCCGGCCGCCGCACGTGCCTGAACCGCAGGCCCGGACCGCATCCACTGCGGTCCGGGCCCGCGGTGCGTTCCCCGGGACTACGAGCGGGCGGTGGCCGACGAACCAGTGGGGTGGAGGGACCCGGAACGCAGTGGATGCGGTGCCAGCGCGGCCCGCCCCGGGACCGTCGTGCCGGCTCAGCGTCGCGGGCTCATCGTCCATGACGGACCGTCCGGACGGTCGAGCCACACCTGCTGTCCGGCGCCCGTGATGGTGATGCCGTACCGGTCTCGTGCCGGCCGGTCGTGGGCCTGGTACACGCGGTGCGCCGATTCGAGTTCGGACCACAGCGGGCGTGGGCCGGTCTCGGTCACGGTGCCGTCGGGCCGCAGCTCGGCGATCGAGCCGTTCGACGTCCACACCCGGGCGCCGGTCGGCGTCCCGTCGTCGCCGAGGTCGTACTGCCAGCCGAGCGGTGGCATGGTGATGCTGACCAGGAAGCGGAAGTCCTCGTCCGCCAGGGCATCGGCACCGATGGTGGACGGCCGGCGGTCGCCGTCGGAGAGCTGTGGCCGGCGGATGATCCCGCTGTCCCCGGCTGTCCGCAGGGGCATGAAGTAGGCAGGGGTGGTGAGGAACCGGCCGTCGGCCTCGGCTTCGCCGGTCCGGTGGACACGCGCGATGCCGTATCCGACGGGTGCGACGATCACGCCGCCGGGGGCGAGCTCGGGCAGCCATGCGAGCGGGATGCGGGAGAGTCCGCACGTGGCGATGATCGCGCCGTAGCGGCGCGATTCCGATCGCCGCGGCTCGGTGGGCGATTGGGCGGCGGCGCCGTCGCCGGTGATCACCGTTGGCCGGTAGCCGGCGCGGCCGAGGCGGCGCCGTGCCGTGTCGGTGATGTCGTGGTCGATGTCGACGGTCACCACCTGGTCGTCGCCGTAGCGATGGGAGAGCAGCGCGGCGTTGTAACCGGCGCCCGTACCGATCTCCTTCACCCGAATGTCGGCCCGCTCGCCGAGTGCTTCGAGCATCACGGCCATCAGGGAGGGCTGGCTGGACGACGACGCGGTGTTCCCGTCGATCAGGTGGGTGACCAGTGCCCGGTTCTCGTACACGGCCTTCAGCCACTCGGCAGCGTGCCCGGGGTCGTCACCGCTGACCCGCTGCTGACTTCCGCCGGGGCCCTGCCGGTAGAAGTACGGCACGAACAGGTGCCTGGGCACGTCCCGGAAGGCGCGCTGCCACCCCGGATCGGTGAGGGAACCGTCGGCGGTCAGCGCGTCGACCATGGCGTGGCGCAGGCTCTCGGCAGTCGGCTCGGCGGTGTCGGTCACGTGGTGCCCTTCTGGAGGAGATCGGCGATCGCGTTGGTGACGGCGTCGCGGGTGACGTCGATCCAGGCCCACTGCCCGCCCGGGTTCACATCGACCAGCCAGTGCGTCCCGGACCGGTCCACGATCAGGTCCACGGCAGCGAAGACGAGTCCGAGACGCCGCAGCATGTCCAGGATGCCCGTACGGATCGGTTCGGGGAGCCGTTCCGGGGTGTAGGTGAGGTTCTTCGAATCGGTACGCCAGTCCAGCCGGCCGGGGCCGTCCGGGGCGTCGATCCGTACGGGGAACAGCTGACCGGCGACGCAGGTCACCCGGACTTCGTACGCCTTGTCGGTGATCTCCTGCTGGTACAGGTGTGCGGTCAGCGCCGCACGCGGATCGTCCCACCGGTCTTCGGGGACACGGGTGGTGTACATCTGGCCCCGCTGCCCGTTCTCGGTGTGGACGATCCCGCCGAGTACCTTCGTGACGATCCGGCCGCCGCATCGCTCGGCGAACTCGCGTACCGCCCTGGGAACGTTGGTGACCAGTGTCGCCGGCACGGGCAGCCGGGCCCCGGCGGCGGCGGTCAGTTGCGCGGGCTTCGTGCAGTCGGCGTTGTGCTCTGGGCGGTTGACCCACAGCACTCCGGGCAGCGAGCCGAGAACGCCGGCGAACGCCCGCTTGGCCTGCGAGGCGGCGAACCGCTGCTCGGGGCCGGACATGCCGGCGGCGAACTGGAAGGCGGTGGGCTTGCGCCACCACACGGACGCGAGTTCGGACAGGTCGACGCCCCGCAGGGCACCGTTGAGGGTGCCGATCCACTGGCCATCGGGCCCCAGCTCGGCCGTCATGGTCATGCGCTGCGGGAAGTCGGCGACGTCGGTGCGCCAGAACGGGACGCCTCGGGCGTTGAGTTCACGCAGGACGTAGTCGGCTGTGGGGTCGAGGTCGTGGGTGATGACGAGCACGCGGGGAGAGGCGCCCCGCGTGCTCCTGGCGCCGTCGGACATCAGTCGTCGTTCTGGTCGTAGTCGACGCTGATCACGGTCTGCCCGTCGGACTCGGTCTGACAACCCGATCCGTCCATGGTGGGCAGGTCGATCGCCGTGCGGCCGTCGATCAGCGACAACTGCGTGTCGGGGTCGACGCAGGCGGGCGGAAACGGGGCGACGGTCACCGGGTTGGTGATGGCGTCGAGCCCGAACGGCCGGGTGGCGAGCGGGCCGGTCGGCTCCGCGTCCACGGCGATGTTCAGCGTGGGCAGTCGATCGGTCAGAACGGACATGGTGTTGCTTCCCCTCAGGTCGGGTGGTGCGGTTGCCGGCACTGCGTCCGGGGACGGGAGGTGTCGGCCGCCGTGGGGGCATCTGTGGCTGACACACCACTTCGTGATGGGCGTATCAGCACGGATCCACTGTGACCATGCGGGCACTGTCGGTGAACGGCCGGGGCGTATCACTTTCCGAAGTCCTACTGGATGCAGGTGATACGCCCCGTATCACTTGTCAACTGATGATTGTGGAAGTCCCGAGGATGCCGGAGAGCTTCCGAAGCTTGGCGGTGGTCGCGCTGCCGACACTTGCCTTCTGAGCGATCACTCCCGGCAGAGCCTGGTGCCGGGCCCACCCGGGGGCGGCCGAGCACACGTCCAACAGGGTGTCCAGCGCCGTGTCCGACTGCCGGGTCTCCGCCTGGGCGAGGGCGACATCCAGCAGCATCCGGTTGCGCGCGGACGGGGTGAGGCTGGAGGTGTCGCCGATCGACGAGAACAGACTGAGGGCTTTGCCGGGGCGCCCGGTCGACACCGTGATGCCGATGGCCTGCGCGGTGACCGTGGCCGGCCCGAACGCCGTACCGTTCACCGTGACGTCCCGGCCCATCCGAGCGGCGACGGCGTGCCCTTGCGCCAGCAGATCGTCCGCGTCCGCGACGTCGCCCCGCCGTGCCGCGACGACGGCGGCGAAGGTCACGTGCCATCCGTATGTGGCGAGCAGTTCGAGATCACGGTTCCCGTACCGGGGCTCGATCGCCTCGTAGGAAAACCGCGCGGTCCGCTCGGCTTGGTCGAGCCGGGCATCCCGCAGGTAGATCCACGAGCGGCCCGATGCGACCATGGCCGAACGGACGGTATCCCCGGCCTGGTGTGCCTGGTGCTGCGCATGGCCGATACCGGCGTATGCGAGGTCGCGGGCGCCGAACTGGTTCGCCACGTAGGCGGCGAGCCGGTAGGCGTCCGCGAGGAAGCCGGCCGCCGCGTCCCGCTGGTCGGTGGTTGCGGCCCGCAGAGCGGTGGCGGCTTCGCGCAGAGCCGGAGCGACACGCACGCCCGCGCCGACGAAGTCGCCTACGCGGTAGGCCTCCCATGCGGCGGTGAGTCCGGCACCCAGCTCGGCCGGAGGCGGCGGCTGCGCGTCGACACCGACCCCGGCGGCGGTGTCGTGGACGGCGCGGGACAGTTCACGCACCATTGCCCGGTCGGTACCGCGCATCGCGCGTCGGGGCGCCTGCTGGCCGAGGACCACCGATACGTCCGTGTTCAGCGCGGCCGAGATCCGAAGCAACGTCTGAAGGCTCCCGCCGAGATCGCGTTCGGCCTTGCGGATCGTTGCCACCGAGAGTCCCGAGGCGTCGGCGAGTTGTTCCTGGGTCATGTCCGGGCCGCGCAGAAGTTTGATCCGCTCGCCTGTGGTGTAGTCGGTCCAATGCGTCATCCTGGGTTCCTTCCGGGTGCACGGCCGTACTCGGAAGGTACTCGCCACGCCCGGTACGACGGGGCACTTGTCCACTGTTCGCAGCGGCGCGTTCGGCGAGGTCCGAGCCCCAGTCCGACAAGCGCGGGCCCGGACCGCATCCACTGCGGTCCGGGCCTGCGGTGCGTCCCTCGGGACTACGAGCCGGCGGTGGCCGCCTCCAGGGTCGTGGCCATCACCGGGCTGGTGAAGGTGTTCGTCGCGTCGCCCGTGGAGGGGTGGTACGAGCCCCACTTGAGGTAGTTCCGGTCGCCGTCCCAGGTGGTGCCCTTGAACGTGCCCGAGCCCGTCGTGAACGTCTGCTTCACGCCGTCGAACCAGAAGTCGATGGTGCCGTCCGTGCGGCCCAGGCGGATCTTCAGCGCGTAGGAGTGCCACGTGTTGTTGGCCGTCTGCGCGGTCCACAGGGAGTGCGACACGTGGGCGGTGTCCCACTCCTGGAGGCGGACGCGCCCGTTCACGATGTCGATCTCGATCGGGTGGTTGGCCGTGTCGGTGCTCGGCGAGCACTTCAGCTGGAACACGTACCGGCTGTTGGTGTCCTGGATGTCCACCTTGGACGACCAGCCCAGGTAGAAGGTGTCGCCCTCCTTCAGGTCCGGGCTGAGCGTCTCGCAGCGCTCCTCCCCGCCGGCCTGGAAGGCGCGCCACACGTTGCCCTTGGCGGAGTCCTTCACCACCCCGAAGTTGCCGGCCGCGCACTGGACCGCCTTGAACGAGGACGGGCCCGTGCTGGTGCTCGGGGTCCACAGGACCTTGCCCGCGGCGGCGGAGCTGCTCGCGGAGGCCTGGCCGCAGGTGATCGCGAACGTGGCGAGGGCGACGGCCGCGGCGGCGGCCTTGCGGCGGTGGGTCAGAAGGGACATGCCTCTCCCGGGGGGATGAGTGGCGGACACGGGCGAGGAGCGATTCGACCAGCAATCGGCCCGCCCGGCCAGCCGAAACGGCCGACGGAAGATCCTTTTCGGACACTTCCGCCGGCCGCCCTGTTGGCCTGAACCCGGCCCCGCTCCCGGCCGTTACGGGGTGCGCGGCTCCTCGGCGTCCTGGTCGTACGAGGAGGTGCCCTCGTCCAGCAGCGGCTCCTGCGTCTTGAGGTGCGCCGGGGCCAGCGCCCGCAGCACGTGGTAGCCGGTGATGACGACCAGCGTGCCGAGCGCGATGCCGCTGAGGCTGAAGGTGTCGGTGAACTTCAGCGTCACGTTGCCGATGCCGATGATGATGCCCGCCGCGGCCGGCACCAGGTTGAGCGGATTGCGCAGGTCCACCTGGGACTTGGTCCAGATCTGCGCGCCCAGCAGCCCGATCATGCCGTACAGGATCACGGTGATCCCGCCGAGCACCCCGCCCGGGATCGCGGCCACGATCGCGCCGAACTTCGGGCACAGGCCGAACAGCAGCGCGAAGCCGGCCGCCGCCCAGTACGCCGCCGTCGAGTAGACCCTGGTGGCGGCCATGACGCCGATGTTCTCCGAGTACGTGGTGTTCGGCGGGCCGCCGACCGCGGTGGAGAGCATGGAGCCGACGCCGTCCGCGGAGATCGCGGTGCCCAGCTTGTCGTCCAGGTTCGAGCCCGTCATCTCGCCGACGGCCTTGACGTGCCCGGCGTTCTCCGCGACCAGCGCGATCACCACGGGCAGCGCGACCAGGATCGCCGACCACTGGAAGGACGGGCCGTGGAAGGTCGGCAGGCCGACCCAGTCCGCCTTGCCGACGCCCGACAGGTCCAGGCGCCAGTGGTCGGTCATGTGACCGCCGCCGTCCACCGAGTGGATCTTCCCGAAGACCCGGTCGAACAGCCAGGAGATCCCGTAGCCGAACAGCAGCCCCAGGAAGATCGCCACCCGCGACCAGAAGCCGCGCAGGCACACCACGGCCAGGCCGGTGAACAGCATCACCAGCAGCGCCGTCCACTGGTCCTGCGGCCAGTACACCGAGGCGGTCACCGGGGCGAGGTTGAAGCCGATCAGCATGACCACCGCGCCGGTGACGATCGGCGGCATCGCGGCGTGGATGATGCGCGCCCCGAACCGCTGGACCGCCACACCCACCAGGAACAGCGCCACGCCCACCACGAACACCGCGCCGGTCACCGTCGCGCTGGTGCCGCCCTGCGCCCGGATCACCGCGGCCACGCCCACGAAGGACAGCGAGCAGCCCAGGTAGCTGGGCACCCGGCCCTTGGTGGCCAGCAGGAAGATCACGGTCGACACGCCGGACATCATGATGGCGAGGTTGGGGTCGAGCCCCATCAGCACGGGCGCCACGAAACTCGCCCCGAACATCGCCACCACGTGCTGGGCGCCGAGGCCTGCCGTGCGGGGCCAGGAGAGCCGTTCATCGGGACGGACCACCGCCCCCGGTGCGGGCGTGCGCCCGTCACCGTGCAGCTTCCAGCGCACGCCGAGATCCATGGTGTTTCGCTTTCTCTGTACTTCCGGGGAACTGTCCGCACCATTCTCGTGGCCGCCGGATGTCCCGGCGATCACACGGACCCGCGTGAGCTGCGGATACGTGCGACGAGGCCCGACGGGCCCGGTGCTGTCGGGGATCTTACGGCCACCGCCCGCGCACCGCGGATCCGGCCGCGCGCCACAGGATCCGGCTACGGGCCGGATGCCCGTTCGCGGGGTGTCACCCGTGCGGGTGCATCACCGCGTCGCCGCCGCTCGGACGGGCCGGCCGGCCTGAAGACTGGCCGCATCCGTAGGACCTAGCGAAGGACGTGCCATGGCGGAAGAGCTGTACGCGACGCTGAAGACCAACAAGGGCGACATCGTGATCCGGCTGCTGCCGAACCACGCCCCCAAGACCGTGAAGAACTTCGTGGAGCTCGCCAACGGCGAGCGGGAGTGGATCGACCCGGAGACCGGCGAGAAGACCACGGACAAGCTGTACGACGGCACGGTCTTCCACCGGGTCATCGAGGGCTTCATGATCCAGGGCGGCGACCCCCTGGGCAACGGGACCGGCGGCCCCGGGTACAAGTTCGCGGACGAGTTCCACCCGGACCTGGCCTTCACCAAGCCCTACCTGCTGGCCATGGCCAACGCCGGACCGGGCACCAACGGCTCCCAGTTCTTCATCACCGTCGGGGCGACCACCTGGCTCACCGGCAAGCACACCATCTTCGGCGAGGTCGCCGACGAGGCCGGCCGGAAGGTCGTCGACGCCATCGCGACGGCGGAGACCAACCCCCGCAACGACCGCCCGGTCCAGGACGTGGTCATCGAGAAGGTCGTCATCGAGACCCGCTGACCGGAAGACCCTCCCCGGGCGCCCGGCCACGGGCGCCCGGCCCCGGAACGGCGCGCGCCCGGTGACGACCCGTTCCACCGCACCGCCCCGCCGTTTCATCCCCGCGTTCCAGGGCCCCGGCATTCCCCCTGCTCGGAGCCCGTTCCAGCGTCCCGCCGTCCCTGATCGGCCGTTGACCCTTGCGGCCGGGACGGATCACCGCGCAGGCTCCGGTCGTCCGGGCACCGCACCGACCCGGGCACCGCACCGACCCGGGCACCGAAGGGCCGCGGCCGCACCGAGACTTCACCGGCCGTCCACTTCCACGGCCCCTCGGGCGACGAGAGTGTCGGCGCGGGAAGCAACCCTTCGCCGCCCGTCGGGGGTCTGTACATCGACGACTCGTTCAAGGTCACCTACTGGCAGCGGACCATGGACGACGCCGTCACCTGGTGGTTCCCGGACGCGGCGGCCCCGGTCCCGCCTCCGTCGTCCCGGGCGCCCGGGGCGACGCTCCGCGATCGAAAGATCGCCTGGTGTCATAAGCTTGTCATATACATCTAATCCATCTAAGGGGGGTGCGTGGAGTTCCGACTGCTGGGCTCGGTGGCCGTGGTGGCCGCGGACGGCCGGGAGCTTCCGGCCGGATCGGCGAAGCGCCGCAGCCTGCTCGCCATGCTGCTGCTGAACCCCGGAGCACCGGTCACCGTCGAACGGCTCACCGAGACCCTCTGGGACGAGGAGCCGCCCCGGCACTCGCGCACCGTCATCCACAACCACGTCTCCGGGCTGCGCGCCCTGCTCACCGCCCACGACGCCCCCGCCGCCGGCGTCGAACTCGTCACCGACAACGGCGCCTACCTGCTGCGGGCCCCCGACCACGCGGTGGACACCGTACGGTTCGAACAGCTGGTGGTCCGCGCCCGCGCCCTGGAGGACGCCGCCGAGGCCGCCGCCGCCCTGCGCGAGGCACTCGCCCTCTGGCGGGGCCCCGCCCTCGCCGGCACCATCCCCGGCCTGCCGCTGCAGTGCGCCGCCCAGGCCCTGGAGGAACTGCGGCTGGCCGCCGCCGAGGAACTGGCCCGCGCCCACGGCCGGCTCGGCGACCACGGCGCGGCCGCGAACCTGCTGCACGCCGAGGCCACCGCCAACCCGCTGCGCGAACCGCTGGTCGCCGACCTCATGCACGCGCTCGGCCGCGCGGGGCGCCGCTCGGAGGCCCTGGACTGGTTCCACCGCACCCGCCGCGCCCTGGCCGAGGAACTCGGCATGGACCCCGGACCGGAACTCACCGACGCCCACGACCGCCTGCTGCGCACCGACCTGCCGCAGCGCACCGACGTGCCGCAGCGCACCGACCTGCCGCAGCGCGGCGAGGCCCCGCGGCACACCGAGGCCCCGGCGGGCCGGTCCGACCGGGTGCCGCCGCCCCGACTGCCCGGCGACCAGGAGCAGCCGGCCGTCCGGGCCGCGTCCGACCGCGCACCGGCCGACCGGGTCCCGCCCGCGCGGGTCCCCACCGTCGGCGGTCTGACCTCCGTCCCCGACCGGGCCCCCGGCCCCGAACCGCTGCCGGCCGCAGCCCCCGAGCCCGCCCCCGCCGCCGCGTCGGTGCTCGCCCCCGTCCCCGCGCCCGCCCCCGTGCGTCCGGCGCCCTGGCACCAGCCCGCGCCCTGGCCCTTCCCCCGCCGCCCGCGCGGCTTCGCCGGCCGGGAGGACGAACTGGCCGCGCTCGACCGGGCCACCGCCGCCCCCGGCGCCGTCGCCGTGCTCACCGGCGGCGCCGGCGTCGGCAAGACCACCCTCGCCCTGTACTGGGCGCACCGCCGCCAGCAGGACTTCCCCGACGGCCGGCTCTTCGTCGACCTGTGCGGCCACAGCCCGCTGCCGGAGCGCGACACCGCCGCCGTCCTGCGCGAACTGCTGCTCGCCCTGGGCCTGCCCGCCGAGCAGATGCCCGCCACCCCCGAGGCGATGGCCGCCCGCTACCGGGAACTGACCGCCACCCGCCGGATGCTGATCGTCCTGGACAACGCCCGCCGCTCCGAGCAGGTCCGCCCGCTGCTGCCCGACGGCGACGACTGCGTCACCCTGGTCACCAGCCGCGACCGGCTCGGCGGGCTGGTCGCCTCCGACGCCGCCCGCCCGGTGCCGCTCGCCGAACTCTCCTCCCCGCAGGCCGTCGGCCTGCTCGCCGCGACCCTCGGCCCCGACCCAGTCGCCGCCGAACCCGAGGCCGCCGCCCGCCTGGCCGGCCTGTGCGACGGCCTGCCGCTGGCCCTGCGGCTGGCCGCCGCCCGCCTCGCCACCGGCCCGGCCCGCGCGCTGGCCGCGCTCGCCGAGGAACTCGCCGTCGAGCAGGACCGCCTGAACCTCCTCGACGTCGAGGACACCAGCGTGGCCGCCGCCCTCGCGCTGACCGTCCAGCACCTGAGCGAACCCGTCCGCCGCACGTTCCGCAGCCTCGGTGCCCACACCGGCGCCACCCTCGACAGCCGCACCGCCGCCGCCCTGGCCGGCTGCCGCCCCGACGAGGCCGCCGACGCGCTGGCCCAACTGGCCACCGCCCACCTGATCGTGGAGATCGGCCGGGACGCCTACACCCTGCACGACCTGGTCCGCCTCTACGCCCGCAGCCTGCCCGGCGACACCGACACCCAGGTGCTGCCCCGCCTGCTCGACCACCTGCTGAACACCCTGCTCACCGCCTGCTCCGCCGCCGAACCCGGCAGCGAACCGTGCTGCACCCTGCCGCCCGGCACCCGCCGTCCCGCCGAGGTCCGCCCCTTCCCCGACCGGGCGGGCGCGCTCGCCTGGTACGCCGCCGAACGCGACACCCTGCGCGGCGCGGTCGAGGCGGCGGTCGCCGCCGGACTGCACGACCGCGCCTGGCGCCTGGTGCTGCTCCAGTGGCCGCTGATCGTCTGGCAGGTCCGGGACGGCTGGGCGCCGCTGCTCGAACACGGCCTGGCCGCCGCCGAGGCCGACCGCGACCCCGGCGCCCAGTCCCGCGCCCGGGCCCTGCTGGGCTGGGTCCTGCTGGAGGAGGGCCGCCCCGAACAGGCCCTCGTCCACCTGGAACGCGCCCCCGACCTCGCCGCCCGGGCCGGCGACAGCACCGCCCAGGCCGTCGCCCTGGTCAACCTCGCCGTCGCCCTCGCCCGCCACGGCGACCGGGCCGGCCGCGCCCGGGCGCGCGGCCTGCTGGTGAAGGCCCTGTCCCTGGCCGAACGGGCCGGGCGCGCCGACCTCGTCGCCCTCGCCCGCCAGCACCTGGCCGACGAGTGCCTGGCCGCCGGCGCCGCCGAGGAGGCCGCCCACCACGCCGCCCGCGGCCTGGCCGTCGCCGAGCCGCCCTTCCCGGTCGCCCGCCGGGTGGTCCTGCAGACCCTCTACGGCCGCGCCCTGGCCGCCACCGGCCGGCCGGAGGAGGCCGCGCTCCACCTCGGGGCCGCCCTGCGCACCGCCCGCGACCACCAGTACGGGGAGGGCGAGTCGGAGGCCGGCGCGGCCCTGCGCGCCCTGTCGGCCGGCACCCCCGCGGTGGCGGGCGCCGTCGCGACGGTCACCGCCGGAGCGACGGCCACCGCAGGCGCGCAGCACTGACGGCGCGCGGCACCGGCGGCGCGCGGCACTGACGGCCGCGCAGCACTGACGGGCCGTCCCGCCGGGAAGGATGAACAGCACGGGGGGAGCCCGGGCAGCGGGCGAAGCCGGCACACCACCTGCCCGAGGGGGTTTCGCGATGACCACACCGCCGGAGCCGAACCGTCAGACCGAGCTGCTGGAGCTGTACAAGCTCGCCGTGGAGATGGCCGACCGGGTCTCGGCCCGCCGGGGCAACGCCAACACCTTCTTCCTGTCCGTGCAGACCGCGCTGGTCACCCTGATCGGCTTCGGCATACCCAAGCTGTCGGAGTCCCCGTGGTGGGTGGCGACGGCCGTCGCGCTGGCCGGCATCACGCTCTCCGGCGCCTGGTGGATGCAGCTGCGCAGCTACCGGGACCTCAACGGCGCCAAGTTCCAGGTCATCAACAGCATGGAGGAGAAGCTGTCCGCGCGGATCTACACCGACGAGTGGGACGTCCTGCGCAACGCCGCGGCGCCCGGCCGGCGCCACCGGCACTACACCGAACTCGGCACCACCGAACGGCTCGTGCCGATGATATTCGCGGTGGCTCATCTGATCCTGCTCACGGGCACGCTCGCCACCGGCACACTGGCCGTATGAGCCACCTCGATCCCATCGCCGACCTGATCCGCTCCTGCCTGCCCTCGGAGGCCAGACCCCCCGCGGGCTCCGACGACCTCTTCCGCATCTACGCCGTGCTGCTCCAGGCCAAGGGCGAGCAGGTCACCGACGAGGACGTCCACAACGCCTGGACGGCCTGGACCCAGACCACCGACGACACCCACAAGGCCCTGGTGCCCTTCGACGACCTCGACGCCCGCACCCGCGCCCTCGACGCCCCGTACACCCTCGCCATCCGCACCGCCGCCCGCCGCCTCCACCACCCCACCGTGCGTTAGGGATCCGGGGCCGGCACCGCGGGCCGCCGGGTTCTCCGGCCGCCCGCCCGGGCGCCCGTCCGGGATTCACGAAACCTCCACGCGGCGTCGCTGCATCGATCGGCCGGGGCGGGGTATCCGGGGCGTTCGACCGTGCCGACAAGAGGAAGGACTCCGATGGTCACGACCACTGGTGAACTGACCGCCTCCGCCGCTTCGCCGACGAAGGACCCCTCCCGCACGGCCGGCTCCGCCACGGCGGGGCTGCGCGACCTGCTGCCACCGGAGCTGGCCGCCGCCGAGGACCTGCGGGAGGTCGCCCCGTCCGACGCCCGTGAGCTGACCCGGGTGCTGCTGCGCCGGCTCGCCGCGCTGGAGGAGGGCACCCGGGAGTACTCGTACGTGCGGGCCACCCTGGTGGAGATGAACCTGTCGCTGGTGAGGTTCGCGATCCGCCGCTTCAATGCCCACCGGGAGCCGCAGGAGGACCTGCTGCAGGTCGGCGCGGTGGGCCTGATCAAGGCCATCGACCGCTTCGACCCGGAGCTGGGCGCCGAGTTCACCACCTTCGCGCTGCCCACCGTGCTCGGCGAGATCCGCCGCCACTTCCGCGACACCACCTGGGCCGTCCACGTGCCCCGCCGCCTCCAGGAGCTGCGGATCGCCCTGGCCAAGGCCCAGGAGCGGCTGGCCCAGGAACTGGACCGGGCGCCCACGGTGGCCGAACTGGCCGACCACCTCCAACTCGCCGAGGAGGAGGTGGTGGAGGGCCTGACCGCCTCGAACGGGCACACCGCGGGCTCCCTGGACACCGGAACCGAGGACGACGACCGCCCCGGCTGCCTGGGCGAACGCCTCGGCGAGGAGGACCCGGACCTCTCCAGGGTGGAGGACCTGGTGGCGCTCAAGCCGCTGGTCGCCGCCCTGCCGGAACGCGAGCGGCAGATCCTGTCGATGCGCTTCTGCGAGGACCTGACGCAGTCGCAGA
The DNA here is from genome assembly GCF_042724755.1 of Kitasatospora sp. NPDC127067. Lineage (NCBI taxonomy): Bacteria > Bacillati > Actinomycetota > Actinomycetes > Kitasatosporales > Streptomycetaceae > Kitasatospora > Kitasatospora sp. NPDC127067. The sequence goes on from NZ_JBHXEM010000084.1 coordinate 25,019, forward strand.
TCGGCGCCCGCCTGGGGCTGTCCCAGATGCACGTCTCCCGGCTGCTCTCCCGCACCCTGCGGCGCCTGCGCGAGGGACTGGAGGAGGACTGAGGGCGCCCGGAGCCCCGGCACCCGCTTGGCCGCGGCACGCCGCCTACGTAAGGTCGGAGGGCACGGACACGAGGGGACGACGATGATGCCATCCGACAACGACCAGCGGGGCCTCGCGCCGGCGGCCTCCCCCTACCGTGCGGAGCTCGCGGTACGGACCCGACCCGCGGCGGGCGGCGCGGTGGTCTGCGCCCTGGCGGGCGACCTCGACATCGAGACGCTCGCCCCCGCCGCCGACACGCTCACCGCCCTGGTCGCCCGGCGGCCCGGCGCGGTGGTGATCGACCTCGCGGGGGTGGGATTCTGCGACTCCTCCGGACTGAACCTCCTGCTCAAGACCCGCCTCGCGGCGGGGGAGGAGGGCGTGGGGCTGCACCTGGCCGCGGTGCCGCCCACCGTCATGCGGGTCCTCGAACTGACCGGCACCCGGGCGGTGTTCTCCATCCACGGCTCGGCCGAGGAGGCCCTGGCGGCCTGAGCCGGCCGGGCACGCCGCCGCGGGGCGGGTGCCCGCGCGTGTCGCGGGTGCCGCGCACCCGGCGCCGGGGAAGGCATAATCCCGGGAGCGCCGGGAAACCGACATGCGAACCGCCGTCGATCCGAAGGGTGCCCTCATATGACGATGAGCCGGGGAACCCTGGACGGCGACGCGCACCGGGCCGGGCCCGCCCTGCCGCCCGGTGGCCAGCGCCGCCGGCTGCCGCTGGCCGGGCTCCCCAAGCCGGTCGCCCGGGCCCGGGCCTTCACCGCCGAGGCGGTCGGCGACTGGTACCCGCCCGCCGGGGCGCCCGGTGCACCCGGCGCGCCCGGTGCCCACGAGGGCGTCGGCGCGGACGTCGTGCTGCTGGTGGCGGAACTGGTGGCCAACGCCATGCTGCACGGGGACGGCCCGCTGGAGCTGGTCCTGGACGCCACCGGGCAGCGCCTGCGGGTGGAGGTCAGCGACCGCAGCCCGGCCATGCCGGTGCTGCGCCTGCCGCACGAGCCGGCCCTGCCCGGCGGCCACGGCCTGTTCATCGTGGAGCGCACCGCCGACCGCTGGGGCGCCGAGCCGAACGGCCGGGGCAAGGCGATCTGGGCCGAGTTCGACGCCCACCGGCTGACCCGCCGCTGACCCGCGGCCGCCCCGCCGCTGACCTGCCGTCGAACCGCGGCCGACGCGCGGGCCGCCCCGCCGCCGACCCCGCGGCCCCGCCCCGCCGCCGGCCCGTCGATCGGTCGACCGTTTGATCATGGGGCGTCAAGTTGTCTGTACAGCTCGGGGTCTCTTGCCGGTCATCGGCCCGTCATCGGACACCACGGCTGCGTCCACCTCGGTCTCGTACACATAACGGGTCCGGTCCGAACCGCGCGGCCGGCCCCCGTACCGAGGAACCGCGGTCCGTCAGCAAGGAGCCCCACCCCGATGAGTCCGAAGCCCGAACTGTCGCGCCGCAGCGTCCTCGGCGGCGCGGCGGCGGCCGCGGTGCTGTCCGCCCTCCCGCTCAGCGTCCAGCAGGCACTCGCCGCACCGGCCCGGCCCGGACGGCTGGCGGACATCCAGCACGTCGTGGTGCTCATGCAGGAGAACCGCGCCTTCGACCACTACTTCGGCACCCTGGCGGGCGTGCGGGGCTTCGGCGACCGCACCGCCGTGCGCGGCGTCGACGGCCGCTCGGTGTTCCACCAGCCCGACCCCGGCCGCAAGGAGGGCTACCTGCTGCCCTTCGCGATGAACGCCGCCCACACCAACGCCTACCAGCAGGGCGCGCCCGCCTTCGGCTACGGCGACTCCATGAACGCCTGGAACGACGGCCGCGCCGACGGCTCCGTCACCCGCCGCTCCTCCGGTTGGCTCGGCCAGGGCTACTACGAGTCCGCCGACATGCCCTTCTACCACGCCCTCGCCTCGGTGTTCACGGTCTGCGACGCCTACTACGCCTCCGTGCAGTGCAACACCAACACCAACCGCGACCACCTGATGACCGGCACCAGCGGCGGCACCGTCCGGGACACCCCGGTGACCGACAACACCGAGATCCCCGGCGGCTACGAGTGGACCACCTACGCCGAGCGCCTGGAGAAGGCCGGCGTCAGCTGGAAGACCTACCAGGCCCTCGACAACTTCGACGACAACGCCCTCGCCTGGTTCGCCCCCTTCGTCAAGGCCAAGCCCGGTGAGCCGCTGTACGAGCGCGGCATGCGCGCCGTCGGCGACCCGGCCAAGGCGAAGGACCCCTTCGCCATGGGCGACGCCCTGGTCGAGGCCTTCACCGCCGACGTCCAGGCCGACCGCCTCCCGCAGGTCTCCTGGATCGTCGCCCCCGCCGCGCTGTCCGAGCACGCCAACTACGCGCCGCCGAACGGCGAACACCTCACCTCCCGGCTGCTGTCCGCGCTCGCCGCCAAGCCCGAGGTGTTCCAGAAGACCGTCTTCATCCTCAACTACGACGAGCACGGCGGCTTCTTCGACCACCAGCTGCCGCCCGTCCCGCCGCTGGCCGAGGGCCGCGGCAAGTCCAACGTCCCGGTCGACGGCGAGGTCGTCGTCCGCGTCTCCAAGGGCTCCTCCACCTACCACCGGGTCGTCGGCCAGGACGGCAGGTACCGGGTCAAGGCCGCCGACGGCACCCTCACCTGGTCCGACACCCTCCCCGCCGGCGAGACCCTGGTCTCCGGCCCCTACCCGATGGGCCTGGGCGTACGGGTGCCGATGGTCGTCGTCTCCCCGTGGACCCGCGGCGGCGTCGTCGACTCCACCGTCTACGACCACACCTCCGTGCTGCGCTTCCTGGAACAGCGCTTCGGTGTCCAGGAGCCCAACATCAGCCCCTGGCGGCGCGCGGTCTGCGGCGACCTCACCAACGTCTTCGACTTCTCCGGCCGCAACCCCGCCTGGCCGCAACTGCCCGACACCAGCGGCAACCGCCAGAAGGTCGTCGACACCGGCAAGCTCCCCGCCCCCACCGTGCCCAGCCCGCAGACCTTCCCGAAGCAGGAACGCGGCACCCGCTCCGCCCGCCCCGCCCCGTACAACCTGCTCGTCAAGCCCCGCCTCAAGGGCGACGAACTGACCCTCGACTTCGTCAACCAGGGCCGCCAGGGCGCCGTCCTCGCCGTCTACCCCGCCCCCGGCGAGGCCCCCAAGCACTACACCGTGGCCGCGAAGAGCCGCCTGTCCGACGTCTGGAAGGTCGGCCCCGCCGGCTACGACCTGCGCGTCCACGGCCCCGACGGCGCCCTGTGGCACCTGCGCGGCGACACCGCCTCCGCCTACGAGGTCTCGCTCTCCGAGGAGAGCGACGGCAAGGTCCTGGAGGTCGACGTCATCAACCGCTCGCGCACCGCCCGGACCTTCCTGGTCGGCGACCTCGCCTACGGCGACGGCCTGCGCGAGGTCCGCGTGGCGGCCGGCGACGACCGCACCGTCAACCTCAAGGTCGGCCCCGAGGGCTGGTACGACGTCGCCGTCGCCGTCCAGGGCGACCTCGGCTTCCGCCGCCGCATCGCCGGCCGCTTCCCCTGGGACGACCGCACCGTCACCGACCCCGCGCTCGGCCTGGCCGACCCGCTCACCGTGAACCTCGCCCTCGGCGCCGCCTCCACCACCATCGACGAACCCGTCCTGCTGCCCGGACGCCCCGCCACGATCACCGCCACCCTCACCGCCACCACCGCCCTCACCCGCCTGGAGGCCCAGCCGCTGCTCCCGCCCGGCTGGAGCGCCACCACCGTCACCGCCGCGCCCGACCGGCTCGCCGCCGGCGCCGCCGCCACCGCCGTCTGGCAGGTCACCCCGCCCGCCCAGCTGCCCGCCACCGCCACCCACCGCCTGCTGGTCACCGCCCGCGCCCAGGCCGACAGCCGCTTCGCCCTCGCCGACGGCGAACTCGCCGCCCGCCCCGCCCCGGTGATGACCGGCCACCTCCTCGACGAGGACTTCGAGTCCCTCGCCGACACCCTCAAGCCCGAGGCCGGCGTCCTCGGCTGGACCGCCCAGGCCCCCAAGGGCTGGACGGTCGTCAACGCCCCCGCCATGCCGCAGGGCACCGTCCGCCTCCAGGGCTGGACCTTCCACACCAAGCGCGAGTGGTCCGTCCCCGCCGGCCAGGACCGCGGCAACTTCACCCGCGCCCTGGGCGTCGTCGCCGTCGCCGACCCCGACGACTGGGACGACACCGGCTCGCCCTCCCGCAAGGGCGTCTTCGACTCCACCCTGGTCTCGCCCGCCGTCGCCGTCCCGGCCGGCACCGGCACCCTCCACCTCGCCCTCGACTCCCACTACCGCCAGGAGGCCCCGCAGAAGGCCTCCGTCACCGCCGTCTTCGACAACGGCACCGAGACCCGCCTGCTCGCCTACGGCTCCGACGCCACCGGCAACGACAACGCCGGCAAGGACGTGCAGAACACCCGGATCACCCGCAGCTTCGCCGTCCCGGCCGGAGCCCGCTCGGTGACCCTCAGGTTCCGCATGTACGACGCCGGCAACAACTGGTACTGGGCCGTCGACCACATCCGCCTCGACACCCGCCCCATCACCGGCTGACACCCCCGCCCCACCCGGGCCCGCCCGAGCCTCCGCGCCCGGGCGGGCCCGGCCCGTACCGGCGGCCCCGTGTGCCAGGTAGAACTACTGCCACGACCACAGGGGAGGAAACCGAAGGTGATCGACACGACGACCCCGGCCGGCCGGGCCGCCCAGCTCCACGACCGCTACCCCAGCCTCGACGAACTCACCGCCACAGCCAACCAGTTGGCCGACCAGCGGCCCGACCTGTGCCGGGTGCGCACCGTCGGCACCTCCCGCGCCGGACGCCCCCTGACCCTGCTGACCGTCGGCCGCGGCCCGCACAACCTCCTCGTCGTCGCCGGCGCCCACGCCGACGAGTTCGCCGGCCGGGCCGCCGTCACCGACCTCGCCCACCACGCCCTCACGGACCAACACCCGGGCCTGGCCTGGCACTTCCTGCTCTGCCTCGACCCCGACGGCGCCCACCTCGCCGACGGCAGCCGCACCGCCCGCACCCTGCGGGCCTACTACGACCACTACTACCGCCCCGCCGCCGAGGACCAGCCCGAATGGGCCCCCGCCATCGGCTCCGACCTCCCCGAGAGCCGCACCCTCCTCCACCTCATCGACGAACTGCGCCCCACCCTCCAGTTCTCCCTGCACAGCACCGACGTCGGCGGCACCTTCGTCCAGGCCACCGGCGACCCCGCCGCCCTCGCCGACCCCTTCACCCGCTCCGCCGCCGACCTCGGCATCCCCGTCGAGATCGGCAACTTCGACACCTTCCACCTGCACGAATCCGGCCCCGGCCTCTACCTCATGGCCCCCCACCACATCGACCACCAGGAGACCGCCACCGGCATGCTCACCCCCCGCCAGGACGGCGGCGGCCGGGCCGGCACCTGGTTCGCCCCCCAGCGCCACGGCGGCCAGACCGTCCTGGTCGAAGTCCCCGCCTGGACCAGCGCCCACCTCGGCGACACCCGCCCCGCCGAAGCCGTCCGCCTGTACCTGCGCACCTGCGCCGACCGCCTGCGCCACCGCGGCACACTCCTCACCGCGCTCCTCGACGCCGCCCTGCCCTACGTACGAAACCCCGACACCCCCCTGCTGCGCGCCGCCCGCACCCCGCTCACCGCCCTGCACCAACTCGCCGACCAATGGGACCCGGACGTCCACGGACAGGACCTCCTGCGCACCCCGCTCACCCGCGCCCGCCTCACCGGCATCGACCTGTGGGCCCACCGCGTCCCGGTCCGCGCCGCCGCCCTGCTGCGCCGCGCCGTCCGCGTCGCCGGCGCCCCCGCCGCACCCCAGGCCGCCCGCCTCGACCACCTCCTGCGCGACTGGTGCGCCCAGTACCAGCGGACCTTCCAGCCCGTCCGGCTCCCCGTCGCCCGCCAGGCCGCCCACCAGGCCAACACCGTCCGCGCCGCCGTCGCCCTGCGCCACCCGGAGCCCTAGGCGTTCGTGCCCTCGGTGTCGATGTGCGGCAGCACCCGGTCCAGGAACCGCGGCGTCCACCAGGCCGCCGCCCCCAGCAGCGTCATCACCGCCGGAACCAGCAGCAGCCGCACCACCGTCGCGTCCACCAGCACGCTCACGGCCAGGCCCAGCCCCATCATCTTGATCACCACGTTGTCGCTGACGATGAACGCGGCGAACACGCTCACCATGATCAGCGCCGCACAGCTGATCACCCGCGCGGTGATCTCCAGCGCGTGCGCCACGGCGTCGGGGGGGGGGGCCCGGGGCGCCCCCCCCCCCCGGGCCCCCCCCCACCCCCAGCCAGAGGTTGTCCCAGAACAAGCCCCCCCAAAAGGGCGACACAAAAGAAGGAC
>NZ_JBHXEM010000084.1:31450-38534 GCF_042724755.1 Kitasatospora sp. NPDC127067
TTATGCCCATATTTTTTTTACCGCGGTGTTTTTTTTTCTGGTGCTTGCGCGTGGGTTTTTTGGTTGCGGGGGTTGCGCCCCCACGCCTCGTGCACCCGCGACAGCAGGAAGATCTCGTAGTCCATGCTCAGCCCGAAGACGATCGCGAACATCATCATCGGCACATAGCTCTCGATCGGCACCTTCCCCTCCACCCCCAGCGCCGGCCCGCCCCAGCCCCACTGGAAGACCGCCACCACCACCCCGTACGAGGCCGCGATCGACAGCAGGTTGAGCACCGCGGCCTTGACCGCGACCAGCGGGCCGCGGAAGACCAGCAGGATGATCAGGAAGGCCAGCCCGACCACCACCACGATGATCAGCAGCAGCCGGCTCGACACGATGTCCAGGAAGTCGACCTGCGCCGCCGTGTTGCCGGTCACGTACGTCTTCGCGCCCGTGCCGGCCACCGCGTCCGGCAGCACGGTGTCCGCCAGCCGGTTCACCAGGTCGGTGGTGGCCCGGTCCTGCGGGGCGCTCGCCGGGATCACGGTGCCGAACAGCACCGCGCCGTCCGGGCTGGTCTGCAGCGGGGTGCTGCTCGCCGCGCCGGGCAGGCCGGCGAGCGCCTGCTGCACCGAGGCCGACACCCCCGCCCGCGCCTCGGCGGGCACGGCGCTCTGGTCGACCACCACCGTCAGCGGCCCGTTCGAGCCCGGCCCGAAGGCCTCGGCCATCAGGTCGTAGGCCCGCCGGTCGGTGAAGTCGGTGGAGTCCGCGCCGTCACCGATGTGGCCCAACTGGATGGAGAACAGCGGGATCGACAGCACCACGAGCACCGCCACCCCGGCCACCAGGTACCGCCAAGGCCGCGCCTCCACCCGCCGGGCGTACCGGTGCCAGGCCCCGCCCTCCACGTCCCCGCCGGCCTCCGCGACCGGACGGCGCACCGCGAACCGGTCCATCCGGCGCCCGATCAGCCCCATCAGCGCCGGCAGCAGGGTCAGCGCCCCGAGCACCGCGGACACCACCGTGATGCCCGCCGCCGCCCCCAGCTTGGCGATGAAGGAGATCCCCGACACCGACAGCCCGGACAACGCGACGATCACGGTGCAGCCGGAGACCAGCACCGCCCGCCCGCTGGTGGCCACCGCCTGCCCGGCGGAGGCCACCGGATCCACCCCGTCCATCAGGTTCTGCCGGTGACGGGTCAGCAGGAACAGCGCGTAGTCGATCCCCACCCCGATGCCGATCATCGTCGCCAGCGTCGGCGCCACCGTCGCGAACGTGGACAGCGCCGCCACCAGCCCCAGCACCCCCAGGCCCACCACCGCCGCGAACAGCGCCGTCAGCAGCGGCAGCCCGGCCGCGATCGCACTGCCGAACCCCACCAGCAGCACCACGACCGCCACCGCGAAGCCGATCACCTCGCTGGAACGGTCGTCCGCCGCCGGCCGGGCCAGCTCGCCCAGCGGCCCCCCGTACTCCACCTGCACCCCGGCCGCCCGCAGCGGCTCCACCGCCGCGTCCACCCCCGGCAGGTAGTCCTTGCCCAGCAGGGTCGGATTGGTGTCGAACCGTACGGTGAAGTACCCGGTCAGCCCGTCCGCGGACAGCGGCCCGCCCGGCGGCGGGCTCTGCCCCGGCGGCGGCAGCGGACTCTGCACCGACAGCACGTGCGGCAACTGCTGGAGCGAGGCCGCCGCCTGGGCGATCTGCGGCTGGAACCCCGTCAGCGGCGCCGCGTCGTGCAGCACCACCTGGGAACTGGTGCCCGCCGCGGCCGGCTCGTGCGCCTGCAGGACGTCCCGGCCCTGCTGCGCCTGGGTGCCGGGCAGCGAGAAGTCGTCCGAGTAGGCGCCGCCCACCGACTTGTTGGCGGCCTGGATGCCGGCCAGGGCGATCAGCCACAGCACGATGACGATCAGCGAGTGGCGCGCGCACCACTCGCCCAGGCGGCGCAGCGCCGAGCGCCGGGCCGGCGCCGCGGCGGCCGGCGAGGGGGCGGGACGGGCGGACGGCGGCATGGAAGGCTCCCGGGTCTCCTGCACGGCGGTGCGCCGATCGGCGCAGTCTTCCCGGCCGCCCGCGCCGCCCACCGGTACCGGCGGGTAGTCGCCCCTACGGCCCCGGGAACCGCCGCGATCGCGGCGGTGGCCGGAGCCGCGGGGGCGACGGGGGACGGTCAGGGCTGGCCGGGCCCGCCGAGGTCCGGGGTCACCACGGGGGCGGCGGCACCGACCAGGACGACCAGTTCGTGGCCGCCGGGATTGGTCTGCACTGGCACGGTGCGCCAGTTGTTGACCAGCCACACATTGCCCGACGGGTCGATCTGCAGGCCGGTGTTGCGTTCCAGCCCGTCGCTCGGGTAGCCGGTGTCGGGCGGCGAGATCGGCTGCCCGGTCGCGAAGCCGGGCGGGCAGGCGGCGAGGTCGACGCCGCACAGCCGGGCGACGCGCCGGCCGCCGAAGTTGGCGACCCACACGGTGTCGTCGCCGTCGACGGCCACGCCCCAGGGCAGGAACAGGCCGCCGCCGGTGAAGGGTTCGGGGGCCGGGGTCCCGTCGGACCGGATCAGCGTGACGGAGGCGCCCGGGCGCGCACCGGCATCGCCCGCCACGGCGGCGTCCGCGAGGTCGCCCGCGGTGCCGTCGCCGCAGGGCACCGGCAGGATGCCGCTGTTGGAGACCCAGGCGTTGCCCCGGCTGTCGGTGGCGACGCCCAGCGGCCGCCGCAGACCGCCGCCGGTCACGGCCCGCTCCACGGTGCCGTCCGGGGCCAGGACCTGCACGCTGTCGCTGCCGTTCCCGCTCACCCACAGCCGCCCGGCGGGGTCGACGGCGGCACCGAAGGGCTTGTGCAGGGCCGGGGTGGGCACCTCCCGGGCCCGGGCCGCGTCACCGTCGGGGATCCGGGCCACGCTGTCCGCACCGCAGTTGGCCACCCACACGGTGCCCGAGCGGTCGGCGGCCAGGCCCTGCGGCTGGGCGATGCCGCCGGCGCGCCAGCCCTCGGGCGGAGAGAGCACGGTGCCGTCCGGGGCGAACTGCGAGACGCTGCGCTCCAGCGGGGTCGGGTCGATCGGGCAACCACGGCCCTGGAAACCGAAGTTGGCGACCCAGGCGGAGCCCCGGGCATCCACGGCGACCCCGAAGCCGGCACCGTACAGGCCGCCGCCGCGGTAGGGGGCACCGGGGGCGTCCCGGCCGGTGGGGGTGAACTTCAGGACGCTCTCGCCGCCGCAGACCGGGACGGCGGGATCGGCGTCGTAGCGGTAGTTGTTGCTGACCCAGGCGTTGCCGTCGGCGTCGAAGGCGATGTTGCCCGGCCCGTCGATCTCCCGGCCGTTGCCGCCGTAGCGCAGGGCCACGGTCCAGGCCTCGGGGGCGGCGGGCAGGGCCGGCCGGTAGCGGGGGGTGGTGTCGGCGAGGGCGAAGAGCCCGGCGGCGTTGTGCCCGGGGTCGTGGGCGATGTCCACCGCGGCCCGCAGGGTGTCGCGGGGCCGTTCGCGGCCGGGGCGACGGGCCAGGTCGAACAGCTGCTCGCAGGCGCCGCCGGTGACGCAGGCGGCGAGCAGGTTGGCGAGCGTGTTGAACTCCGCCAGGGTCGAGGTGAGGGTGCCGTTGGGCGGGTCGGCGAGCGTCGCGGCGATGCCGCCGGTACCGGTGTCGGCCAGGTTGTGGGCGATCCCGGCGGCGTTCTGCAGCCCCGGACGGGGACCGGCCACGCCCTGCGGGCCGGTGAAACGGGCCAGGGCGTAGGCGACGGCCACCGTGGTGCGCTCGTTGACGACGAGTTCGGGCGGGGCCTGGGCCCCGCTCAGCACGGCGGCCAGCGTCACCGGCCCGCCGCCCCCGGAGCCCCGCGCGCCGGCGGGCCCGGGCAGATCGGCGAGCACGTACAGCACGGCGCGCGGGTCCCCGGGGCGGCGGTAGTCCAGGACGAAGCGCCCGTCCCGCGCGCTGCGGGTGCGGGCCAGCACCCGGGGCGCGGCGCCCGCGCCGTCCCCGGCCCGGTAGAGCGTCACCTCGGCGCCGCCCAGCGGGGCGTCGCCGCTGCGCACCACCCCGCGCTGGCCGGCCGGCTCCCCGCCGTGCGGGGCGGGGGCCGCCGCGTGGGAGGGTCCGGCGGCGAGCTGGGCCAGGAGGGCGGCGGTCAGCAGGACGCCGCGGCGTCGGCGCATGGGGGCTCCGTTCGGCCGTAGGGGGGACGACGGCCGCTGGACCGTCGTCCCCCTGCCTGCCACACCGGCGCCCCGCCCGGGCTCTCCGGCCGCGGGACGCGGCGGAAATTGCCCGGTACGGGCGATCCGGCGCGGGGCCCGTGCCCGGCCGGCCGCCGGCGGGGTGGATCAGTTGAACCGGTCCGGGTGCGGGCCGGTGCGCAGGTCGCGGTCGCCGGCGGCGATCGCGGCCATGTCCTGGTCGGTCAGCTCGAAGCCGAAGACGTCGAGGTTCTGCCGGATGCGGGCCGGGGTGACCGACTTGGGGATGACGATGTTGCCGAGCTGCAGGTGCCAGCGCAGCACGACCTGGGCGGGGGACCTGCCGGTGCGCGCGGCGATCGCGGTGATCGCCGGGTCGTCCAGGACGGCGCCCTGGGCGAGCGGGCTCCAGGCCTCGGTGGCGATGCCGTGCCGGGCGTGGAAGGCGCGCAGTTCGGCCTGCTGGAGGCCGGGGTGCAGCTCGATCTGGTTGACGGCGGGCACCAGCGAGCTGTGGTCCAGCAGTCGCCGGAGGTGGGCGGGCTGGAAGTTGGACACGCCGGCGGCGCGGATGCGGCCCTCCTCGGCGAGGCGCTCCAGGGCGCGCCAGGAGTCGAGGTAGAGGTCGCGGGCCGGGGTGGGCCAGTGGATCAGGTAGAGGTCGACGTGGTCCAGGCCGAGCTTGGCGAGGCTGGCGTCGAAGGCGCGCAGGGTGGCGTCGTGGCCCTGGTCGGCGTTCCACAGCTTGGTGGTGACGAACAGGTCCTCGCGGGCCACGCCGGAGGCGGCCAGGGCGCGGCCGACGCCGGTCTCGTTGCCGTAGACGGCGGCGGTGTCGATGCTGCGGTAGCCGGCCTCCAGGGCGGAGGCGACGGCGGCGGTGGTCCGCTCGTCGGGGACCTGGAAGACGCCGAAGCCGAGCCGGGGGATCTCGACGCCGTTGTTCAGCTGCACGGTGGGGACGTCGGGGGCGGTCATGGTCGGGTGCTCCTTCGGGCGGTGCGGTCGGTGGGGGGCGGCGGGGAGGGGCCGGGCGGCGGTGCTCACCGGGCGAGCCGGGCGAGTGCGGCGGCGGCGAAGGAGTGGTCCTGCTCGGGGGCGCCGCCGCCGACGCCGATGGCGCCGATCGGCCGGCCGTCGCGGTGGACGGGGATGCCGCCGGCGATGAACAGCAGCGGGCGGTCCAGCGCGGTGGGCAGGGAGTGGAACGGCCCGTCGGGCTTGACCAGGTCGACCAGGTCGGCGGTCGGGGCGTTCAGCTGGAGGGCGGTGTAGGCCTTGCGGGTGCTGGTCTCGCCGGAGATCAGCACGGCGCGGTCGTCGCGGCGGAAGGCGAGCACGTGGCCGCCCGCGTCCAGGACGGTGACGCTGACGGTCACGCCCGCGGCCTCGGCGGCGGTCCGGGTGGCGTCGACGAGGAGTTCGGCGTCGGCGGTGGTGAGCGGGGCGACGGCGGTGGTGGTGCTCATGAGGTCTTCTCCGGGGTGGGGGAGCGGGGTCAGTGGTGGGCGGGGACGGGGGCGGCGGCGGGGGCGGCGGCCGCGGTCACCTGCCCGGGGGTGCGGCGCTCCAGGGCGGCGGACCAGAGGGCCAGCAGCAGGGCCGAGCCGGCGAGGACGGCGCCGACCCAGTTCGGGGCGGTGTAGCCGAGACCGCCGGCGATGACCATGCCGCCGAGCCAGGCGGCCAGCGCGTTGCCGAGGTTGAAGGCGCCGATGTTGACGGCGGAGGCCAGGGTGGGGGCGCCGTGGGCCTGGTCCAGGACCCGCTTCTGGAGCGGGGGGACGGTGGCGAAGCCGAGGGCTCCGACCAGCAGGACGGTGACGGCGGCGGCGACCTTGTTGTGGGCGGTGAGGGTGAACAGCGCCAGCACCACGGCGAGCCCGCCGAGGGTGGTGTAGAGCATCGGCATCAGCTTGCGGTCGGCGTAGCGTCCGCCCAGCAGGTTGCCGAGGAACATGCCGACGCCGAACAGCACCAGCAGCCAGGTGACGGAGCCCTCGGCGTAGCCGGTGACGTTGGTCATCATCGGGGCGATGTAGGTGATCGCGGCGAAGACGCCGCCGAAGCCGAGCACGGTCATCGCCATCGCGAGCAGTACCTGCGGGTTGCGGAAGGCGGTGAGCTCGCGGCGCAGGTGGGCGCCCTCGGCGCGGGGCATGGCGGGTACGAGCCTGGCGATGCCGAGCAGGCCGAGCACGCCGAGCGCGGCGACGCCGGCGAAGGTGGCGCGCCAGCCGACGGCCTGGCCGACGAAGGTGCCCAGCGGCACGCCGACGATGTTGGCGACGGTCAGCCCGGTGAACATGGTGGCGATGGCGCCGGCCTTCTTCTGCGGGGCGACCAGGTCGGCGGCGACGACGGAGCCGATGCCGAAGAAGGCGCCGTGGGCGAGCGAGGTGACGATGCGCCCGGCCAGCATCACGGGGAAGGACGGGGCGAACGCGGAGAGCAGGTTCCCGGCCGTGAACAGGCCCATCAGCAGCATGAGCATGGTCTTGCGGCTGATCCGGGTGCCGAGGGCGGTCATCAGCGGGGCGCCGACGACCACGCCGAGGGCGTAGCCGGTGACCAGCAGGCCCGCGCTGGGGATGGAGACGCCGTAGTCGTCGGCGATCCGGGGCAGGAGTCCCATGATCACGAACTCGGTGGTCCCGATCCCGAATGCGCCGATGGCCAGGGCGATGAGAGCGAGAGGCATGGGCCCGAACCCTTCTGTGATTGCTTGAGCTAGCGCCTTGCGTGCTTGAACAATAGTTGCAGACGCGCGATAAGTGCAAGCGAGGGTATGGGGCATTCGCCATAGGTTGCATGCGCCATGGGTTGCATGCGCAACGGGGTGGGACGGACGGGAAACGCGACCGGGCCCGGCCCGTCCGAACCGTGGGAGCGGTTCGGACG
>NZ_JBHXEM010000085.1:0-38275 GCF_042724755.1 Kitasatospora sp. NPDC127067
ATCCGGAGCAGCGGACCGCCCCACCGGGCGGCGGGATGCGGCACCCACCCGGGCACTGAGCACCCGCCGGGGCCGACGGGGGCGCTCCCGGCGGCCCCGGCCACCGACACCACCCCCCCCCCCGGGCGGCCCCGGCCGGCACGTCCGCCGCGCCCGCGTGTCGAGCAGCCCGACCGGTGCGTTCTTGCCGGACATGGCGGTGGTTCAGGCGCTGGCCCCGATGTGCCAGGACGGTTCGAGGGGGAGCAGGTGGCCCGTCAGGGTGTGGACGTCGGTGGGGACGCCGGCGCGGGCGAGCAGGGCCGGGAGGTGGTGGGTGGCGTAGGCGTGGTGGGCGGCGGGGGTGGTCCAGAGGGTGGTGACGAGGTGGCGCTCGGGGGTGAGGCGGGTGACGGTGCCGCCCAGCATGCCGTCCGCCGCCGCCATGCCCGGGGCCCAGAGTTCGCGCTGGACGTCGAGGAAGTGGTCGGCGCGGCCGGGGTGGAGTCGGCAGTCGGCGGCGCGCAGGACGGTGGCGCGGGCGAGGGCGGCGGGGAGGGAGGGGGCCGCGCCCGGCATGGTGAGGACGACCGGGCCGGTAGCGACCTCGATCCCCGTGCAGCTGGAGCGCTGGTCGGCGTGGGCGGCGGCCCGGTCGTGGCGCTCGCGCATGAAGCGGGTGTACGCGGGCTCGTCGCTCCACAGGGCGAGCAGCAGGGCGCGGTCGGCGCCGGGTGCCCAGCCGCCGGTCTGGCCGACCAGGCCCGGCTGGTCGGAGATCGCCGACCAGCGGCGCTGTCCGGCGGCGAACGCCTCGCGTGCTCCGGGCCGAACCCGGCAGTCGATCCACTTGCCGATCATGCGGGCCATCATGCTGCGGGGAGGCGGCGGAGAGGCAATCGGGCGTTGGTCCCGGGGGTGGTCGGACCAGGGGCGTAGGGCCTGCGCCGGGGGCCGTGGCCTGATGCGGCGCTGACGGGATGCGGCGCTGACCGGAGGCGGATCGAGGCCTTCGGCGGCGGCGAGCTGATCACCATGGACGCGGCGCAGGCCGCCGCGCTCACCGCCTCGCTCGGAGCCCGCCGGGTCGTGCCCGTCCACTACACCTCGTGGCAGCACTTCACCGAGGGGCGGACGGAGACCGCCGCACGGTTCGCGGCGGCGGGCCTGGCCGACCGGCTGCACTGGCTCACCCCGGGCGTCGCCGAGGTGCTCGACTGACGAGCGGACCGGGTTCAGAACCCCGGATTCAGAGCGCAGGTTCCAGGGCGCCCGGTTGGGAGCCCCGGGTTGAGGGCGCCGGGTTCAGAGCGCGGCGACCGGGGGCAGGCGGTCCAGGATGCGTTCCATGCCGCTGGTCCAGTTGGCCTCCAGCGCGGTGACGGCCTGGTCGACGTCGCCTTCGAGCAGGCACTGGGCGATCCGCTCGTGCTCCTCGGCGGCGCGTTCCAGGATCTCGTGGTCGCCGACCACCACCCGCTCGTAGCGGTGCAGGGTGAGTTTCAGCGACTCGATCATCTCGCGCAGCCGGGCGTTGGCGCAGCCGGAGAGCAGCAGGGCGTGCCAGGCGTCGTCGTAGCGCTCTATGGTGCCGTGCGGGGCCTGGGGGGCGGAGAAGGCGCGGGCCTCGGCGAGCAGCCTGGGGGCGATCTCGGCCAGGTGGGCCGGGTCGGAGGTGCGCAGGGCCAGCGACTCCAGGGCGATCACGATCGCGGTGAGGTCGAGGAACTCCTGTTTGCCGGTGGGGGCGAAGCGGAAGCCCTTGCCGCGCTCGCTGGTGATGATGCCCTCGCGTTCCAGGCTGATCAGGGCCTCGCGCAGGGGGGTTCGGCTGACGCCCAGTTCCTCGGCGAGCTGGACCTCGTTGATCGACTCGCCGGGGGTGAACCGGCCGCGGCCGAGCTGCTCCAGGAGTTCGTCCTTCACCTGCTCGCGCAGCGGCCGCCGCTCGATCGCCATCAAACGTCCCTTCTTCCTCGGTCCGTAGCGTACCGGCCGGGCGACGCGTGCCGTCGCCCGGCCGTCGTACGGGGTTGCGGTGCTGTACGGTTCGCGGGCGTCAGGCGGTGCCGGCGCCGTCCACGGCGATGACCGCGCCGCTGACGAAGGCGGCGGCGTCGCTGGCCAGGAAGGCCACGGTCTGGGCGATGTCCCGGGGTTGGCCGATCCGGCCGAGCGGGCGGTCGGCGGCGTCGGTGTAGAAGGCGTCCGGGTTCTCGCCCAGCTGGCGGGCCTCCTCGGCGAGCATGCCGGTGTCGGTGTCGCCCGGGCAGACGCAGTTGACCCGGATGTTGTCCGGGCCGTGGTCGATGGCCATCGCCCGGGTCATGTTGACCACGGCGCCCTTGGAGGCGCAGTAGGAGACGGCCCGGCCGCCGCCCCTGATGCCCCAGCCGGAGCCGGTGTTGACGATGCTGCCGCCGCCGTTAGCGGCCATCAGCGGCACCACGAGTCCGCTGAGCAGCATGATCGAGCGGACGTTGACGGCCATCACCAGGTCCCAGTCCTCGTCGCTGATCCCGGTGACGGTGGAGCGGCGGATGATGCCGGCGTTGTTGAACAGCACGTCGACGCCGCCGTGCTGTTCGACGGCGGTGCGCACGGCCTGTTCGCAGTCGGCGCGCCGGGAGACGTCGCAGCGGACGAAGGTGCCGCCGATCTCCTTGGCGGCCCGTTCGCCGCGTTCGGTGTCGAGGTCGGCGAGGACGACGGCCGCGCCGAGTTCGGCGAGCAGGGCGGCGGTGGCCCGGCCGATGCCGGAGGCGGCGCCGGTGACGATCGCGCGCTTGCCGTGCAGGTCGATCATGGGGAACTCCTCTACAGGGGTCAGGCGGAGAGGCGGTACACGGCGCCGGAGCGGCGGCCGGTGATCACCCGGACGTGGCCGGCGAGGGCGTCGTCCAGGTCGGGGTCGCCGGTGTCGAGCAGCAGCGGGCGCCCGGCCAGGGCGGCGAGCTTCGCCTCGGTGGCGAGCACCAGCAGCCTCTCCCGGCCCGCGGCGCGCAGTAGCTCGGGGGTGAGCTGCTGGTTGCCGCGGCCGAGCAGGAAGCCCTGGCCGCCGATCGGGGAGAGGGCGATGTGGGGGGCGGTGGGCAGGGCGCGCAGCTGGTCGGCCCGGGCGTCGCGGATCAGGATCCGGGCGGCGGTGGCGAGGCCGTCGGAGCGGCCGGGCCCGAGGGCGCTGCCGGGGCCGAGTCGGAGCAGGTCGACGCCGGTCAGGCTGGCGCCGGGCGCGCCGAGCGCGGTGGCCACCGCGTGGGTGGTGCTGCCGGGTCCGAGGAGCAGCAGCCCGCCGGGGCCGACCCGTTCGGCGACCTCGGCGGCGAGGCCGGCGGGTGTCCCCGGGTCGGGTCCGGAGCTGCCGGTCTTGCGCTGCTGCACCCGGGCGGGCAGCACCGGGACGGTCAGCCGGCCGTGGAGCCGGGCGGAGACCCGGCCGGCCCGCAGCGCGGCCTCGTCCCGGTCCACCACCTCGGCGTCCTCCAGGCGCACGCCCCGGCCGGTGGCCCAGGCCGCCGCGACCTCGGCGGCGGCCCGGGGGTGGACGGCGAACACGGCGGAGTGCATCTTGACCCCGGCCGGGATGCCGAGCACGGGCAGGCGGGGCTCGGGCCCGAGGGCGTCGAGGACGTCGCGGGCGGTGCCGTCGCCGCCGCAGAACAGCAGCAGTCCGGCGCCGGCCGCGACGAGGGCGCGCACCGCGGCCCGGGTGTCGTCGGCGGTGGTGTCCGCCGCGCCGGGCCGGTGGACGACGCGTGCGGTGCGGCCGGCGGCCCGGGCGGCGTCGGCGCCCATCGTGCCGTCGGCCGTGATCAGCTCCACGTCGGGCGGCAGCCGGCGGAGGGTCAGCGCGGCCCGGGCGATGGCCTGCGGGCGGGCTCCGAGCGCCAGGGCCCGTCGCTGGACCTCGGCGCCGTCGCTGCCCTTGAGGCCGACCCGGCCGCCGAGGCCGGCGACCGGGTTGACCACGAGCCCGATCCGGGCGCTCGGGGCGGTGGTCACGGCTGCTCGCCGAGGACCTTGCGGCGGTAGGCGCGCCAGCTGACCGCCCAGACCGCCGGGTCGTCCAGGGGCTCGTGCCGGATCCGGTGCACGGTGGAGTTGTGCGGCGCGGTGCGGACGGTCTCCGGGTCCTCGTACGCCTCGCGGGCCACCTCGGCGAGGATGGCCGCGTACTCGTCCAGGTCGGCCCGGGAGTAGGACTCGGTGGGCTCCAGGGTCATCGGCTCGGGGACGACGTACGGGTGGTGGCTGGTCCAGTAGTGGGTGCCGAAGTCGGCGGCGCGGTAGCCGAGGTCCTCGCTGTGCAGGCCGGTGTCCTCGTTGAGCTGCTGCCAGCTGTAGCGGACCTGTTCGACCCGGGGGCGCCCCTCGGCGTAGGGGACGGAGACGCCGCGGATCTGCCGTACCCGGTGCAGGAGGTAGTTGTTGTTGAGGACGGCGGTCTCGGCGGCCTCGCGCAGCCCTTCGGCGCCCAGGGCCGTGATCCAGGCGTAGGCGCGCACCAGGTTCGGGACGACGCCCAGGTAGGGGCGGATCTTGCCGATCGAGTCCGGCCGGTCGTCGTCCAGGACGTACCGCTCGCCGTCGAACTCGACGGTGGGGCGCGGCAGGTAGGGTGCCAGCTCGGCGGTGACGCCGCAGGCGCCGGCGGCCGGGCCGCCGCAGGCGTGCGGGGTGGAGAAGGTCTTGTGCAGGTTGAAGTGGCACAGGTCGAAGCCGGCCTCGCGGGCCCGGGTGATGCCGAGGATGCCGTTGGCGTTGGCCTGGTCGTAGGCGCACAGGCCGCCGGCCTCGTGGACGATCCGGACGAACTCGGCGATCCGGGGGTTGTAGATGCCGGTGTCCTCGGGGTTGGTGATGAGCAGTGCGGCGGTGCGCGGGCCGACGGCGGCGCGCAGCGCCTCGATGTCGGGGTAGCCGTCGGCGTCGGGGTGCAGGGTGATCACCCGGAAGCCGGCGGTCTTGGCGCAGGCGGCGTTGGAGGGGTGGGAGAAGGCGGTGGTGATGATCTCGTCGCGCTGCTCCAGCTCGCCGCGCGCGGCGTGGTGGGCGCGGATCACCGAGACGTTGGTCCAGATCGCCGCCGAGCCCGCGCCGGGCTGGAGGCTGACCCGGTCCATGCCGGAGATCTCCTTGAGCAGCTGCTCCAGCCGGTGGACGAGTTCGAGGACGCCCTGGACGGTGGAGGCGTCCTGTGCGGGGTGCAGGGCGGCGATCCTGGGGTCGCGGACGAAGGTGTCGTTGACCTTGGGGCTGTACTTCATGGTGCAGGTGCCCTGGCCGACGTCGACGTTGAGGTCGGCGCCGAGGTTCTCCTGGGAGAGCCGCAGGTAGTGCCGGAGCACCTGTTGCTGGCCGAGTTCGGGCAGGGCGGGCGGGGCGCTGCGGCGCAGTGCGGCGGGCAGCCGTTCGGCCGGGTCGCCGACGGCGGTGGTGACGGCGGGTTCGGGCAGCGGGGGCAGGACGCCGCGCTCGCCGGGCGCGCCGAGCTCGAAGATCAGCTTCTCGTCCCAGCGGGCCTGGTGGAAGCGGCGCAGGGCGGGTTTGGGAGCGATCCGCGGGTCCACGGACCCGTTGTTCGGGTGGTTCGTCACTTGACGATCTCCTCAAGCGCGTCGGCGAGGCGGTCGATGTCGGCCCGGGTGTGCAACTCGGTCACGCAGTAGCGGCCCTCGTGGGGGCCGGCCGGGGTGCCGCCGTGCAGGCCGTGGGCGAGCAGCGCCTCGGAGATCTCGGCGGCGGTGCGCTCGCCGGTGTAGCGGACGGTGAAGTCGGCGAAGTGCACGGCCTGCGGGTCCGCCAGGTCGATGCCGGGGACGAGGGCGAGGCGTCGGCGGGCGTAGGCGGTGTTGGCGAGGATCGTCGCGCCGATCTCCCGCATGCCGTGCGGGCCCATCAGCGCGAGGTAGACCCCGGCGGCGATGCCGTGCAGGGCGGCGGCGGTGCCGACCCATTCCTTGCCTTCCTCGCGCAGCGCGAAGGAGGTGCGCTCGTAGGCGACGTCGCCGAAGCCGTACTCGCCGGGGACGTCGGTGGGGGTGAGCCCGAAGAGCCGGCTGGGGTACTCGGCGACCAGGCGTTCGTCGTCGGGGCTGCCGATGAAGCCCGCGTTGCCGCCGCCGTAGCCGGGGTGGATGCCGAGCGGCTGGAGGTCGCCGCAGGTGAGGTCGGCGCCGAGTTCGGCGGGCGGGGCGAGCACGCCGAGGCTGATCGGGTTGACGTGGACGACGGCCAGCGCCCCGGCGCCGTGGGCGAGTTCGATGTACTGCGGCAGTTCGTGGTCCACCAGGCCGTCGTGGTCGGTGAGTTGGGCGTAGACGGCGGCCGCGTCGCCCTCGGCCAGGGCCGCCCGGACGGCGGCGGGCTCGGCGGGGACGGGCACCAGCTCGTGGACGCCCCGGACGTAGTCGTGGATCCGGGAGAGCCGGTCCGGGTCGATCGCGCCGACCAGCACCAGCCGGCGCCGCCCGGTGACCCGTCCGGCCATCCTCAGCGCCGTGGCGGCGGCCTGGAAGCCGTCGTACGTCGGCACGTTGACGACGTCGACGGCCAGCAGCTCGGCCATCATCGACTGGTACTCCCACAGCGCCTGGAAGCGGCCGTGGTCCTCGTACGGCTCGCCCGCGTAGGCGGTGAGGAACTCGCTGCGGTTGACGATCTCGTCCACCACGGCGGGCACGTGGTGGCGGTAGCAGCCGGCGCCGAGGAAGCTGCGGCCCGGCGGGACGGCGGTGTTGCGGGAGAGCAGCTCCTCCATGTGGGCGACCAGTCGGGCCTCGGAGCCGAGCGGCTCGGGCAGTCGCAGCGGGCGGTCCAGTCGGAGGGCGGCGGGGATGTCGGCGTAGAACTCCTCGACGTCCTGGGCGCCGACCGCCGCCAGCATCGCTTTCCTCACCTGCGGGGCGGAGTTGGGGATGTACGGGTGGGTTCGGGGGACGCGTGTGCTCATGCTGGCACCTTCCGCGATTTCAGTCACAAGCCTTGACGGGGTTGTGAATGCTGAGTTCTGTATACAGCATTCGGCATTCACCAGTCGGGAGGCAAGATGTCCGCAGAAACCCGGCACGAAAAACATCCCCAACTCGCTGTCGACCAGGGCGGATTCAGGTCGGGCCCGGCACGCCGCCGGATCCTCGCCGCCGGACTCGCCGGCGGCGCCCTGCTGTTGGCCGGAGCCACCGGCTGCGCGACCGGCGGCGCCGGCGGCACCAGTGCCAAGCAGCTCACCGGCAGTCCGGGCGCCACCCTCGCCGGGAAGGTCACCATCTGGTCCTGGGACGTCGCCGCCAAGGCCATGCAGCGGCTCGGCAAGGTCTTCGAACAGGCCCACCCCGGAACGACCGTCGAGGTGGTGGACATCGGCTACGACAACGCCTACGACAAGATCACCGTCGGACTCGGCGCCGGCAGCGGCCTGCCCGACATCCTCACCGTCGAGGGCCACAGACTCCCCACCTACATCGGCAACTTCCCGAACGCCCTGGTCGACCTCACCAGCCGCGCCTCCGACCTCAAGTCCCAGTACCCGCAGTCCTCCTGGCGCACCGTCACGGACGCCAAGGGTCGGGTCCTCGCGCTGCCCTGGGACAGCGGGCCGTGCGCCCTGTTCTACCGGCGCGACCTCTTCCAGCAGGCCGGCATCGACCCGACGGGCCTCGCCACCTGGGACGACTACGTCACCGCCGGCACCGCCCTCAAGGCCGCCACCGGCAGGAAGCTGCTCATCCTGGACACCAAGCAGGACAGCCTCTTCGCCATGCTGCTCCAGCAACAGGGCCAGCGCTGGTTCACCGACGGCAAGGTGGCCGTCGCCACCCCCGCCGCCGAACGCGCCCTCACCCTGCTGAAACAGCTCGTCGACCGCGACCTGGTGGACTTCGAGAACGGCTGGGACGGGTTCGTCTCCGGCACCCACGACGGCAAGGCCGCCACCACCCCCACCGCCGCCTGGTGGGACGGCACCCTCACCACCGAAATGGCCGACCTCAGCGGCAAGTTCGGCGTCGTCCCACTGCCCGCCTTCACCCCCGGCGGCACCCGCACCGCCAACAGCGGCGGCTCCACCCTGTGCGTCACCGCGCAGAGCCGGAACCCGGAGACGGCCTGGGCGTTCCTCTCCTTCCTGCTCGCCGACAAGGCCAACCAGGCCTCGATGATGCAGCACGAAGGCCTCTTCCCCGCCTACCTCCCCGCCCTGGACGACCCGTACTTCCAGCAGCCCTCCCCCTACTACGGCGGCCAGCCCGCCATGCAGCTGTTCGCCGGGCTCACCCGCGACATCCCCGCCGTCGAGCTCACCGCCGACGACTCCAAGGCCGGCGACATCGTCACCACCGCCGTCAACCAGGTGCTGCACAACGGCGCCGACCCGGGCACCGTGCTGCGCTCCGCCGCCCGCCAGATCGCCACCGCGACCGGCCGCCAAACGGTCGCGTAGGGGCGGGCCCGATGACCAGTCCTCCGGTGTCCCTGCGCGAACCCGCGGCCCCGGCCCACGCCGCCCCCGCCCGCCGCCGCCGGCGCTCCCCACGCACCGCCGCCTGGCTGTTCGCCGGGCCCACGACCGTGCTCTTCGTCGCCTTCTTCGCCTACCCGCTCGGCGCCAGCCTCTACCAGAGCTTCACCGCCCGCCGCGACGGCGCCGACGTCTGGGTCGGCCTGGACCAGTACCGGCGGATGCTGCACGACCCCGCCTTCCTGCACTCCCTGGTCAACACCGGCCTGATCCTCGCCGTCCAGGTACCCGTGATGATCGGCCTCGCCCTGGTGCTCGCCGTCCTGCTCAACCAGTCCTGGCTGCGCTTCCGGGCCGGCTGGCGGGCGGTGTTCTTCCTGCCCGCGATCACCACCCTGGTCGCCTACGCCGTGGTCTTCCAGGTCCTGCTGCGCACCGACGGCGGACTCGCCAACCAGTTCCTCCAGGCCCTCGGCCTCGGCCCGGTCGACTGGCTCAACTCGCCCACCTGGGCCAGGATCTCGCTGATCGGCTCGGTCACCTGGAGGTGGACCGGCTACAACGCGGTGATCCTGCTCGCCGGACTGCACGCCATCGGCCGCGACCAGTACGAGGCCGCCGCCCTCGACGGCGCCGGCGCCGTACGCACCTACACCGGCGTGATCCTGCCGCAGCTGCGCCCGGTCGTGCTGTTCTGCGTCATCACCTCCACTATCGGCACCCTGCAACTCTTCGACGAGAACTACGTGCTGACCCGCGGCGGCCCCGGCGACGCGACCCTCACCCCCGTGGTCTACCTCTACAAGGTCGGCTTCCAGCAGCTCGACTTCGGCTACGCGGCGGCCATCGCCTGGGTGGTCGTGCTGATCATCGCGGCGGTCTCGCTGCTCCAGTTCCGGCTCTACGGAAGGGAGCGCCGCCGATGACCACCACCGCGCCGCTCAGGCCCGGCCGCACCCCGCTGCCCGCCCGGCTCGGCCGGATCGCCGTCCTCGCCGCCCTCGCCCTCGGCGCCGTGCTCAGCCTGGTGCCCTTCGCCTGGATGCTGATCGCCAGCACCCACAGCAGCTCCGAACTGTTCCACTCCCCACCGCCGTTCCTGCCCGGTGGCAACCTGCTGCGCAACCTCGCGCACCTCCAGGAGACCATCGGCTTCGGTCGGGTGCTGCTCAACAGCCTCGGAATCGCGGTCGTCTACACCCTGCTCAGCTCGCTGCTGTCCGCGATGTGCGGCTACGGACTGGCCAAGTACCGCTTCCGCGGCCGCGGACTGCTGCTCGGCCTGGTCCTGGCGACCATGATGATCCCCCTGCAGGTGCTGCTCGTCCCGCTGTTCCAGATGATGGCCAGCCTCGGCTGGATCGACAGCTACCAGGCCGTGATCGTGCCCTTCCTGGCCAACTCCTTCGGCATCCTGCTGATGCGCCAGGGCTTCCTGGACTTCCCCGACGAACTGCTGGAGTCGGCCCGGATCGACGGCTCCGGCGAGCTGCGCACCTTCTACCAGGTCGTCCTGCCGTGCGTGCGGCCGCAGCTGGGCGCGCTGGTGATCTTCACCTTCATGGGCCAGTGGAACAGCTTCATCTGGCCGCTGCTGATGCTCAACACCGAGGACAAGTACACCGTGCCGGTCGCGCTCAACACGCTGACCGGGCTGACCCACGTCGACTACTCCGGCCTGATGCTCGGCTCCTTCCTGGCCACCCTCCCGCTGATGGTGCTCTTCCTGGTCTTCCAGCGGCAGTTCGTGGCGGGCCTGCTGGGCGGAGCACTGAAGGGATGACCACGACCGTGACCAAGGACCGCCTCACCCGGGTGCCAGGACTGCTGTACGGCGGGGACTGGAACCCCGAGCAGTGGCCCGAACAGGTGTGGGCCGAGGACGTGAAACTGATGGCCGAGGCCGGGGTCAACCTGGTCACCGTCGGCGTTTTCTCCTGGGCCCGGCTCCAACCCGACGCCCACAGCTGGGACTTCGGCTGGCTGGACCGCCTGCTCGACCTCGTGCACCGGCACGGCATCGCCGTCGACCTGGCCACCGCCACCGCCTCCCCGCCCGCCTGGCTGGTCCGCGCCCACCCCGAACTGCTGCCGGTCACCGCCGACGGCGTACGGCTGGAGTTCGGCTCGCGCCAGCACTACTGCCCCTCCTCGCCCGCCTACCGGGACGCCGCCGTCCGGCTCACCCGGGCCCTCGCCGAGCGCTACCGCCACCACCCCGCCCTCGCCCTGTGGCACGTCCACAACGAGTACGGCGACCACGTCGAGGAGTGCTTCTGCCCCGCCTCGGCCACCGACTTCCGCCGCTGGCTGCGCGAACGGCACGGCGGCATCGAGGAGTTGAACCGCTCCTGGGGCACCGCCTTCTGGTCGCAGCACTACGGCTCCTTCGAGCAGATCGAGCCGCCGCGCACCGCGCCGGGCCCGGTCAACCCCACCCAGCTGCTGGACTGGCGCCGGTTCTGCTCGGACGCGCTGCTCGCCCTGCACCGTGCCGAGAAGGCCGTCCTGGACGAGGTCTCGCCCGGCGTCCCGGTCACCACCAACTTCATGTCGATGCTCAAGGCCCTGGACTACTGGGAGTGGAGCCGGCACGAGGACTTCGTCTCCGACGACGCCTACCCCGACCCGGCCGACCCGCGCGCCCACGTCAACGCCGCGATGAACTACGACCTGATGCGCTCGCTCAAGGGCGGCCGCCCCTGGCTGCTGATGGAACAGGCCCCCTCCGCGGTCAGCTGGCGGCCGGTCAACGTGCCCAAACCCCCCGACCTCCACCGCCTCTGGTCGCTGCAGGCACTGGCCCGCGGCGCCGACGGCGTGCTGCACTTCCAGTGGCGCGCCTCGGTGGCCGGCGCCGAGAAGTTCCACAGCGCGATGCTCCCGCACCGGGGCACCGCCTCGCGCGGCTGGCAGGAGACCCTGCGCCTCGGCACCGAACTGCGCCGCCTCGGCGAACTCGCCGGCAGCCGGCTGCGCGGGCGGGCCGCCGTCCTGCTCGACTGGGACAGCTGGTGGGCCCTGGAACTGGACGACCACCCCTCCGCCCGGATGCGCTGGCCCGAGCTGCTCCGCCCCTGGTACACGGCACTGTACGAGCGCGGCGTCACCGTCGACTTCGTCCCGCCCACCGCCGGACTCGACGGCTACCCGCTGGTGCTCGCCCCCAACCTGTACCTGCTCGACACCGCCACTGCCGACCGGCTCACGACCTACGTACGGGACGGCGGCCGGCTGGTCTGCGGCCCGTTCAGCGGCATCGCCGACCGGCACGACCACATCCACCCCGGCGGCCACCCCGGGCCGCTGCGCGAGCTGCTCGGGATCGTCGTCGACGAGCACTGGCCGATCCCGGACGGCGCGACCACCGCCGTCGTCCTCGCCCCGGACGGCACCCGGCTGCGGGCCGAACGCTGGAGCGAATGGATCGAGACCGAGACCGCCGAGGCCGTCGCCCACTACGGCTCCGGCGAGCTGGCAGGCCTCCCGGCCGTCACCCGCAACCGCCTGGGCACCGGCAGCGCCTGGTACCTGAGCTGCCACCTCGGCGCCGACACCGGCCCGGTGCTCGACCGGGCGCTCGCCGAAGCCGGGGTGGGCGCCGAACTGCCCGGCCTGCCGGAGGACGTCGAGGCCACCCGCCGGCACGCCGCCGACGGCACCGACTACCTCTTCCTGCTCAACCACGGCCCCGTCGAGCGCCGAGTGCCCCTCGACGCGCCCGGCACCGACCTGCTCACCGGCACCGACCTGCTCACCGGCACCGACCTGCTCACCGGCACCGACCTGCTCACCGGCACCGACCTGCTCACCGGCACCGCCACCGGCGACGCCGTCACCCTCGCGCCGCTCGGCGCCGCCGTCCTCCGACTCCCCGCCGCCGAGGAGCGCCCGTGAACCCGCTGACCCGCCGCCACTTCCTCGCCGCCTCGGCGGTCGCCGCCGCCGGCACCCTGACCGCCCCGGCCACCGCCCACGGCCAGGAAGGACCGGAAGAACAGGGAGGATTCGACGCCGAACGCTACGCCGACGTCCTCGACCTGCACGGCACCCCCGCCCAGGCCTACCCCGGCGACGCCCGCGGCAACAACCCGATCACCGTCTTCGCCGACCTCGGCGCCTGGCACGCCTACGCCCTGCCCCGACCGGCCGACCGGCCCGGCGGCTTCACCGGCCCGCTGTACCTCGCCCAGGAATACCCGTGGTGGCTCAGCGACGGCCTGACCCGCCTCCAGCTCACCGAACAGGGCCGCCCCCTGGACCTCGGCGCCGGCGCCCCCGCGCGCGGCACCTCGCTGCCCGGCCTGCTGCGGCTGGCCCACGACCTCGGCGGCGGTCTCGCCCTCACCCTCGAACTGCGCTTCGCCGGCAACCGCACCGCCCTGCTCCGGGCCCGCCTCACCAACACCGGCCCGGCCGTACGGACCCTGGCCGCCGTCTGGACCGGCCGGCTGCTGCGCCCCGCCACCGGCCCCCAGCGCGAGGCGCCGAGACTGGTCGCCGCCGAACGCGGCGTGGAGGTGCGCTTCGCCAAGGTCCGGCAGACCTGGGACTACCTCACCGACGGCACCGAGTGCTTCGCCGTCCGCCACGCCCGGCCCGTGCGGGTCGTGCTGAGCGCCGACGGCGACGAGCACCGCACCGAACTCGCCGAGCCGGTGCGGCTGGCGCCGGGGGAGAGCCGCACCCTGGACTGGACCGAGAGCTACACCTTCACCGAGGCCGAGTACGCCCGGGCCGCGAAGGAGGCGGACACCGCGCTGCGCGCCCCGGAGCGGGTCGCGGCGGAGGGCACCGCCCGCTGGCACGGGTACGTCACCCGGGCCACCGAGGGCGTCCCCGCCGCCCGCCGGCGCACCGCCGTCAAATGCGTGCAGACCCTGGTCACCAACTGGCGCAGCCCGGCCGGACGGATCCGGCACGACGCCGTCACCCCCACGCTCTCCTACAAGTGGTTCAGCGGGGTCTGGGCCTGGGACACCTGGAAGCAGGCCGTCGGCACCGCCGCCTTCGCCCCCGGCCTCGCCGCCGACCAGATCCGGGCGGTCTTCGACCACCAGGTGCCTGCGGGCTCCGCCGAGCGCCCGCAGGACGCCGGGATGGTCCCCGACTGCGTCTTCTACAACGACCCGGCCACCGGCGGCGGCAACTGGAACGAGCGCAACTCCAAGCCCCCGCTGGCCGCCTGGGCGGTCTGGGAGGTCTACAAGCGCAGCGGCGACCGCGCCTTCCTGCGGGAGCTGCTGCCCCGGCTGACCGCCTACCAGGACTGGTGGTACCGCACCCGGGACCACCTCGGCGAGGGCCTGTGCGAGTACGGCGCCACCGTGGACCCGGCCAACGCGAGCGCCGAGGACTGCCGGGAGGCGGCGGCCTGGGAGTCCGGCATGGACAACGCCCCGCGCTTCGACGCCGCCGGCGTCCTCCCCAACCGGGACGCGAACGGGACGTTGCTCGGCTGGTCGCTCGACCAGCGCTCGGTCGACCTCAACGCCTACCTGGCCGCCGACCACCGCCACCTGGCGCTGATCGCCGCCGAACTCGGCGACCGGCCCGCCGCCCAGCGGCTGCGCGCCCGCGCCGACCGGATCGACGCCGCCGTGCGCGACACCATGTACGACCCGGCCGACGGCTGGTTCCACGACACCGACCTGGCCACCGGAGCCCGGCTCACAGCCCGGGGCCGCGGCATCGAGGGCGCCATCCCGCTCTGGTCCGGCACCGCCACCGCCGCCCAGGCCCGCACCGTCCGCCGGCTGCTGCTCGACCCGGCGGAGTTCGGCACCGCCATGCCGTTCCCCACCGTGGCCCGCAGCTCGCCGTCCTTCGACCCGGCCGGCTACTGGCGCGGCCTGGCCTGGCTCGACCAGACCTACTTCGCCGTCGAGGGCCTGCGCCGCTACGGCTGGGAACAGGACGCCCGGCGGACGGTCGAGCGGCTGCTGGCCACCGCCGCCGGACTGGCCGGGGACGGCCCGGTCCGGGAGAACTACGACCCGCTGACGGGGGAGGGGCGCAGCTCGACCAACTTCAGCTGGTCGGCGGCGCTGCTGCTGCTCCTGCTGCGCACCTGAGCGACTTTGGCTCCGGGCCGTCCGACCAGGCATGATCGGGGCATGGTCGAACGAGTCATTGCAGCGTGTGACGGAGCAGCCAAGGGCAACCCCGGTCCGGCGGGCTGGGCGTACGTGGTCGCGGACGCCACCGGGGCGCCCCGGCGCTGGCAGGCCGGCGCGCTCGGGCACAGCACCAACAACGTGGGCGAGCTGACGGCGCTGCGGCAGCTGCTGGCCGCGACGGACCCGGCGGCGCCGCTGGAGGTGCGGCTGGACAGCACCTACACCCGTGACTCGGTGACCAAGTGGCTGAAGGGCTGGAAGCGCAACGGCTGGAAGACGGCGGCCGGCAAGCCGGTCGCCAACCAGGAGCTGATCCAGGCGATCGACGCCCTGCTGGAGGGCCGGGACGTCACCTTCGTGTACGTGCCGGCCCACCAGGTGGACGGCGACCCGCTGAACGCCATCGCCGACAAGGCCGCCAGCGACGCCGCCCGCACCCAGCAGGACGCCTCCGGCACCGCCGCCGACCTGCCGGTCCCCGACCCGGCCGCCGCCACGAAGGCCCCCAGGGCGCGCACCGCCCGGCCTGCCGCCTCCGCCGGTAGCACCGGCGGCACCGGCACCGGCACCGCCAAGCGGAGCGGCGGCTCGCGCACCCTGAACGCCCGCTTCCCCGGCACCTGCCCGTGCAGCCGCCCGTACGCCAAGGGCGACAAGATCACCAAGGTCGGCGGCTCCTGGGGCCACCCGGAGTGCGCCGCCGCCCACGCCTGACGCGCCGCCCCCGTCCGACCACGAGTACGCCGACGTCGCCGGGTGAGTATCCGTACTCACGCGGTGGCCGGCCCGGTGGCGGACGATGGTGATCATGAGGAATCGCGCAACGAAGGACGGGGCGGGCCGCCGTACGGCCGTGCGGGTCACGGCGGTGGCCGGGGCCGCCGGAGTGCTGGTGCTCGGTACGGTCGGGTACACGGCGTACGGGGTGGCAGAGGAGGCCTGGACGGGCAAGCCGTACCCCGTGGCGGACCCGGTCGCCGTCGCGCGGCACCTGGACGCCCGGACACAGACCGTCTACGAGGCCCTCGCACTGCGACCGGACGTGACGCCGGCGGCCGACCACCGCGCGGACGACGGGATCACGGCCCGGATCTACGACGCCTGCCCCGCCCGGGGCCTCTCCCACCTGCTGGAGAGCATGAACGACACCGGCGCCGACCAGCCCCGCACAGCCGCCCTGCGCGCGCGGTTCACCCTCGCCGGGGTCGCCCGGTCCGAGTGGGAGGAGGCGGTGGGACGGGCCCGGCAGAGCCTGACCGCCCAGGGCTGGACGGTCGCCTCCTCCGACGAGTCCGCCCCGGTCCCCAGCCTGACGCTGACGCCACCGGTCACCGGCCCGGGCTCCCTCGCGGAGAGCGCCTCGCTGCGCTTCGACCCCGTGTACCACACCCTCGAGGTGAGCGCGGGCAGCGAGTGCGCCCGCTACCCCGACGGCACACCGGTGGACCAGGAGGGCAGGCCGGCCGCCCTGCCGACCGGCACGGCACCGGTGCGGCCGCCCGGCCGGTGACCGCGGGCCGGGAGCATGTGCCCGGCCGGAAACGCGAGACCGGCCGGAAACGCAGGACCGGCCGACCGCTGGTGCGCGGTCGGCCGGTCGGAGGTTGAGGTCAGGCCTTGGGCGGGGTGGCCTGGGCGAGCTGCTTGATGCTCCCGAAGCTCAGGCCCGCGTCGTTGAGTTCGCGCGCCTCGGCCTCCGTGACGCCGAGTCCGGCGAGCTCCTTGAGCTGGGCGTCGGTCAGCGGCGGGGCGAGCGGGAGGTCGCCGAAGTCCTCGGGGTCGAGGCCCTTCTCGTCGTTCCCGGCGGCCAGGCCGAGCACCGCGTCCATCAGCTGCTCGTTGGTCACCTTGACCGCGTCGGCCGGGGCCTGGACGTTCGGGGCCGCCTGGCTGAAGGCGAGCTTCACCGGGAAGTTGACGCCCGGCTCGACCTTGTCGGCCAGCTGGGCGAGGTCGAAGGTGGCGGAGGAGAAGGCGCCGTTCTTCAGGTAGAGGTCGACGCCGATCTTCCGGTCCGGCACGTCGCTCGGGGCCTTGTCCGGGAAGTCGCCCAGCTGCTTGGGGAACTTGGCGGACAGCGGCTTGACGGCCTTGTACATCTCGTCCACCAGCTGGCGGGCCGGGGCGCTCACCCAGAGGTGCTCGGTGCCGTCCTTCTTGCCCTTGTCCTCGTACGTGACGGTGCGGCCGAGCACGTCCTTGATCGAGTTGAGGAGCTGGTTGCCGAGCTCCGGGTCGACACTGGGGGCGGCGCTCGGCGCGGCCTTCTTGGCGTCGGCCTCCTTCGCCTGGTCGGCGAGCGCCTGGAGGTCGAAGGACACCCACTTGCCGGCCAGCACGTCCCCGACCGGCTTCATCTCCTCCGGCAGGTCCTTGCGGAGCTCGTCCACCGTGGACGGGTCCTCGCCGACCAGCTTCATCAGGCCCTTGGCGTCGGCGTGCAGGTACCCCGTGGCGTCGACCTGGCGGTATTCCAGCAGCGCGGTGCCGCTGCGGTCGGCGAGCAGGTAGGAGACGCGCACCGACTTGTCGAGCGTCAGGTCGGTGTTCTTGCCCGCCTGGCCGGCGTTCTTGAAGGCCTCGATGTCCTTGAGCGGCTTGTCGGCGGAGACCGCGACCGTGACGGAGAGGCCGGAGATCGCCTTGGCGGTCTTCTCGTCCATGTCCTCCTTGCGGCCCCGGGCGGAGCCGATGAGCCCGTTGCCCTTGTGCTCGCCGGAGTTGGCGAACGCGGCGACCTGCTCGGGGGTGGCGTCGATGGAGAGGGTGAACCCGGCCGACTTGCCGTCACGGACCTTGTCGAAGGCCTTCGAGACCTTCTGCGCGGCGGACAGCTGCTCGACGGTGCCGCAGGCGGTGAGGCCGGTGGCGAGCACGGAGGCGGTGACGGCGACGGGCATCGCCCCACGGGCGGCCTTGCGGATGGCGGTGTTGATGGTACGACTCCTGTTGATCGGGCCCGCTCGGCAAAGCGGACCGTTCCCTCCCCTGCGACGCGCAACGTCACAGTGCCTGCACATGTGATCACATTATCGGCAAGGGGTCATCCGCATTTTTGGCCGGGTCTTTAACCACTTCGGCCAAAACCATGACCAAAAGTCGTAAACCAGGCCTGAAGAGCCGTCCCGACCATGCCCCGAGGGTCCCCGCTCCCGGCCCCCGGTCCGCACCACTCCGGGGCGGACCGGGGGTCAGCGCACCGGGGCCCGACAGATCCTCGACCGTCCAACCGCGGCCCAGGTCACGGCGCAAGGCCTCCAGCGCAGCGGCCGCCTGCTGCCGGAACAGCTACCTCTCCTCCTCGGACCACGGAGACGGATCCGGCGGGTACGCCTCGTCGAGCGACGACGTAGGGTCGGCCGGACGGCGAGGTGCCTGCTGGGCAGGTCCTTTTCCGTCCGGCCTCCCTCCGAACCGGACGTGCCCGCTTTCCAGGCATCCGGCTCTCCGGTGACTACTGCGTGAGTGCTGGGACAGGTCTGGTGCCGTGGATGTCCACGTGGCAACTTCCGCAGACCACAAGGGTCTTGCGATGCCGCGCGGCCATGAGATCTGCCCACGGAGGCCGGTTGCCCGGGTGTCCGAGGTCGGCGAGCTTGGCGACGTGGTGGACCTCCACCTCGTCGATGCGCCCGCAGGCTTCGCACCGTCCGGCTAGAAGCCGGGTGACCAGCTCCTTGCGTTTGGTGTTGACCGGGGCCAGCCGACGGTCGGTGATGACCGTCTTCTTGTTCTGTCGCAGCGGGATCCCGCCGAACCGACCGACCAGTGGCTTCCTGCCGATGCGTTCGACGCGGGCCTCGAAGCACTTGCGCGGCCCGTGCGGCGTCTCGATGGTCGCCGCGTGCTTGCGGGCCATCTTCGACACCGACGAACGGTGCTTGTTGGCGAGCGTCATCAGCATCGAGGTCTCCATGACCCATTGCAGCCGGGCGAGTCGGAAGACGTCGCCGGCCATCAGGTAGTACTGGACGATGCCCCGGTACTCGGATCCGTAGGTGCTGATGATGACGTGGTCGTCCTGGCTCAGCAGTTCGGGCCGACGCGCGGGTTTGCC
This sequence comes from Kitasatospora sp. NPDC127067, assembly GCF_042724755.1. Classification (NCBI taxonomy): domain Bacteria; kingdom Bacillati; phylum Actinomycetota; class Actinomycetes; order Kitasatosporales; family Streptomycetaceae; genus Kitasatospora; species Kitasatospora sp. NPDC127067. Next base: position 18,614 of record NZ_JBHXEM010000085.1, read on the forward strand.
GCGCTCCTTGTACAGGGCCTGCTTGGCAGATACCACCGAACGAGGGACACGCAGACTGATGGTCCCATTGACAGAGCGTCGTCTGCCGGAGACCTTGCGGTCGTTGTGGAGCACCGTGATGTCGTAGCCGAGGAACCTCGCCGCCTGGGTGCGGGCGTGCGTGATGAGGGTCTTCTCCGGCGACAATTCCAGCTTGAGATCGTCATGCAGGAATTGCGCCAGACGCTTCTTGATTTCCTCGGCTTCTGCCTTCGGTCCGGCAAATCCGAGCAGGGTGTCGTCGGCATAGCGCACATACCGCAGCCGCCGGTAGCCGGGATCCTGAGTATCCATGCTCGGCGTGCTGTGGAGTTGCTTGCGCAGTTCCCGCACCGCAGTGCGATCGCCGCGCTTGCGAGCGCGCTTGATCGCCGCCCACACCCGTTGAAAGGCGCGGTTCGACTGCCTGACTCTTCCTCGGGTGTATTCCGGGATCAGAACCTTCTCGACGAACTCGTCCATCTTGTGCAGATAGATGTTGGACAGGATCGGAGAGACGACGCCACCCTGCGGAGTCCCGCTGTGCGTGGCGTTCCAGACCCAGTCCTCCATGTATCCGGCCTTCAGCATGTTGCGCATCAGCCGCAGGAACCGGTTGTCGCGGATCTTCTCGCCCAGGATTCGGAGCATGACCTCATGGTCAAGCCGATCGAAGCACTGGGCGATATCACCCTCGATGAACCAGGCTGTTCCCGTCCAGGTATTAACCACGTCACGCAAGGCGGAGTGGCAGCCTCGGCGGGGACGGAAACCGTGAGATGAGTCGGAGAACGTCGGCTCGTAGTACGCCTCAAGAAGCAAGCGCACTACCTCGCCGACGAGCTTGTCCGACCACGGCGGCAGGCCCAGCGGGCGCATCTTCGTGCGGTCCCGCTGCTTGGGGATGTAGACCCTCCTGGCCGGGCTCCATCGGTAGCGCTCGTGGCGCAGCGCGTCGATGACGTGCCCGATCTTGCCCAGCGACATGCCGTCCATGGTCTCCCTGGTGACCCCAGGCGTCATCGCTCCCTTGTTGGAGTAGAGACGCCCGTAGGCCAGCAGATACAACTGCGGATTGAACAGCTGTCGATACAGCTCATTGCACGGCAGGCCCTGCCTACCGCGTTCACGCAGGACACCCAGCACCGTTTCGGCGCTCTGCATTACGCATACCTCCCGATTCTTGAGTGTCCGATCACCTGGCCCCCTTCGCCCGTGTGGACGGCTTTCCCGTCCTCCCTGGCCGGTCGTTACTCCGGCGACTACTACGGGGCCTCCGTCGCCATAGGAAGATCTCTTCCCTTAGGCGATCCCATGTTCGTCCTTGTCGTACGTCATAGCGTGGTTTAGGTGCCCCACTCATCACCTTGAATGCCCTCGCTGGGCATCGCTCCGCACTCCGGAGGTTGCGACGGCCGTACCATCAATCCGTCGCAGGGCGCGGCGCCGGTTTCGGGTATCTTTCCGGCGGACTCGACCTTCAGTCTTCTGGTGATTGGGGTTCAGGCAATCCAGCTTTCACCATGTCACGCGGGTCTCGCGATACCCCATCTCCGATACCTGAGCTTGGTCATCGCTTTCCTGGCATGCTCTGGTCCCGTCACCGTTTCCGGATCGGGTAAGCCATCGGACCCAAAAACCTCCCTCCGAGTTTTTCCCGACTGAATCGGGGATACGACAAGGCGCCTCATGGCGCACTGATACCGGTCGGCGAGCCGCGCCAGTTCGGCCCGGGTGGCCGGGGTGATCGGCAGCCGGTCAAGGTCGCAGGGATAGTCGTACGGGCTGTCGAGGTCGGGACTGCCGGACGGGCCCGGCCACAGCGGGGTGTCGACGCCGAATTCGTCGTGCTGGTGGTCACGACGAGCGCGGCCTGCCCCCCGACACCCCCGAGGAGGCCGCGGCCCCGGCACGGACCGCCGCTCGTCGGTCCTGGTCCTCGACGACCCCGACGCGAAGCGCAGCGGCGGCCGTCAGCGGGCCGCTCGCTCTGCCGAGGGCGAAGTCCGGCCCGGCCGGGGCGCGGACCCCAGTACTGTCCGGTCCCATGACAACGGTCACCACACGCACGGTCGAGTACCCGGCCGACGGAATGACGATGATCGGGCACCTCGCGCTCCCGGCCGGCGCCGGGCGCCGGCCCGGGGTGCTGATCGGGCCCGAGGGACCGGGCCTGAACGACTTCCAGCGCCGCCGGGCCGACGCCCTCGCCGAACTGGGCTACGTGGCCCTGGCCTTCGACCTCCACGGCGGGCGCTGGATCAGCGACCCGCAGGAGATGCTGGCGCGGGTGATGCCGCTGCTCGCCGACCCCGACCGGATGCGGGACATCGGCCACGCGGCCCTCGACGTGCTGCGCGCCGAACCGCGGACCGACCCGGACCGGATCGCCGCCATCGGCTACGGCACCGGGGGCGCCATCGCGGTGGAACTCGGGCGCGCCGGTGTCGACCTGCGGGCGATCGGGACGGTCAACGGATTCACCACCGGCCGCCCGGGCGAGGCGGCCCGGATCCGGTGCCCGGTGTGGGCCGGGGTCGGCTCGGAGGACCCGATCATGCCCGCCGAGCGGAGGGAGGCCTTCACCGCCGAGATGCAGGCGGCGGGCGTCGACTGGCGCCTCGTGGTCTACGGCGGCGCCCAGCACGCCTTCCATCACCCGACGGTCGGTCACACCGTGCTCCCCGGCGTCGCGCACCACCCGCAGCACGCCCGGCGGGCCTGGCGCGACGTCGTCGGCCTGCTCGCCGAGTGCCTGCCCGTGCCGGACTGACCGGCGCGCCTACCCGCACCTACCCGCGCCTACCCGCGCCGACGGCGCGTCGGTCGCGGGGAATGCGCGTCGGCTCCGGCTCCCACCCAGGAGCCGGAGCCGACCTCGTGACCCTCGTGACCCTGGTGTTCCGACGGCCGTCGGGCTACCGCAGTTGCGTCAGGACGACGGCGACGAAAGCGGCGCCGAGGGCCAATCCGATCACCGGGATCGACAGCACGTCCCAGAGCCGCGGCCGCGGCTCGACGCGACGGTCCGGGGCGGTGTTCCGTTCCCACCGGTCCATGACCTGCCGGGTGTTCGCCAGGAACTCCGTCGTCGAGTGGTACTTGTCGGTGCCGAGGCCGGGCAGCAGGCGGCTGCGCCCGTTCGTGAGGTGGATCCGCAGCGCGTACGAGTACGAGTCCCCGGCCGGGTAGCGCCGCACCTCGACCCAGCTGATCTGCTGCCAGGAGTAGGTACGGCCGGGCCCGAAGCCCCGGTTGACGGTGATCCCTTCGGCGCCGACCCCGGTCCACGCGCGCAGGGCCACGAGGAGGAACGGGAGGACGAGCGCCAGGGTCATCGCGACCAGCAGCACCGTGCCGAGGTCGGTGAGCGCGAACAGGCCGAAGGCGGTTTCGAGCACGAGGGCGAGGACCAGGGCGGCGATGCCGGCGGGGCGGATCAGGTCCTTCGCCCGGAAGATCACTTCGTTCACGCCGCGCACCCTATGCCCCGGCCGCCGGGTCTCGAAAGGGGAAGCGGCCGAGGTCCCCGTGAGGGGCGCAGCGGGCCGGACGTCAGGGCAGGTAGTACGTCAGCAGGTCGGCCGTCAGCGGCGGGAACAGCGCCCGGTGAAGCTCCTCGTCCCCGCGCCCGTACACGTCCGGCCGGATGCGGCTCAACCCTTCGATCCCGTAGGGCCCGAAGAGCAGCGCCGCCAGCGCGTCCGGCGCCACGCCCACGCCGCCGGACGCGCCGAGGTGCTGCATCGTGCCGCCCGTGACCACCTCGCCCGGCCCCTGCGCGCCGACCGGGACGCGGTAGTGGGCGCGGTAGGTGGTGAGCAGCAGTTCGCCGTCGGCGCGGTCCAGGCCGGCGGCGGTGAGGCGCTGGTGGAGCAGGGGTCGCAGCCGGTCGAGCAGCACGGCCGGGTCGGGGATGCGGACGTAGTACTGCTCCGCCTCGGGGCGCGGCGTGAGGTCCAGCAGGTCATGCCAGACGGTGGCCGGCAGGGTGCCCGGCCGGTGCACCACGCGGAGCCGCGCCCCGGGCGCCAACGCCACCACACCGGCCAGCAGTTCGCGCGCCGCCCGCTCGTCCGCGGCGGCCGCCTCGGCGAGGTGGAACTCGCCGTCGTCCACCGGGGTGGTGCGGCCCACCGCCACCACCTCGCCCGCGCGCTCGACCACCCGCAGCGTGCTCGCCTCGTGCGCCAGCAGCCAGCGCCAGCGGGCGGGGGCGTGGCCCATCGCGAGGTCGAAGCCGCGCTGCGCCTGCTCCTGGAGCGCGGCCAGGGCGGGCAGGTCGGTGGCCCGGGCGGTGCGCAGCACGGGCGCGCCGTCCTCGGTGGGCGGGGTGGAGCGCAGCGGCCGCGAGACCGGGATGTCGATGGCGTACTCGTAGCCGAACAGCCGGTAGAAGTACGGGATTCCGATCATCGCCTGGACCACGTGCCCGCGGGCGGCGGAGCGCGCGTGCGCCCACCGCATCAGGGCCCGGACCAGGCCGCGGCCCTCGTACTCCTCGTCGGTGGCGACCAGTTCGACCTGCCCGGCGGGCAGCCGGACGTCGCCGAGGCGCAGCTCCTCGTCCAGCAGGGTGGCCGTGGAGACGACCCGGTCGCCGTCGACCACCACCGCGCTGGCCGACCAGCCGGCGTCCGGGTCCTCGACCACCAGGCGGTGGTCGAGTGCGTCCGCCGGGTCGCCGCGCTCGGCGAGCAGCGCGCCGAGCTGCTCCAGGTCCTCCGGCCGGGACTCGCGCAGCAGCAGGCCGCCGGGCAGGGGCATCGGGAGGGACAGGGGCATCGGCAGGGGCAGGGGCGGTGACACGGCCAGGGGCGGGCCGTCGGGCCGGGCAAAGGCTTCGTCAACGGTCATTCCCGGACCTTCGCACCGGTGGTCGTCCGTGTCCAACGGGTTTTGCGAAGGGGCGTTGGCGGTGGGGCCGGTGCGAAGCAGTGCGGGCCGGTGCGGCGGCTCGCTGGTTCGGGGCAAGGGCTCCTCGCGGCCCGGGACCGGTGCGGGGCCGCGAGGAGCCCGGGGCTCAGACGGTGCTGGCGATCCAGCCGATGGTCTCGGTGGTGTGCGGCCCGTCGGACAGCGCGCGGCCGCTGCCCACGAGCTCGTTGATGCGGATCTTGAAGCCGGTGGTGGTGACGTCGGCGATCCGCAGACCGGGGGTGTCGGGGCCGTTGAAGGTCTGGACGAACGGCACGACGATCACGTTCGCGTCGTTGGGGAAGGGCGTGGGGAAGGTGACCTGGGTGAAGGTCGAGGTGGCTCCACCGGTCAGCTCCGTGGCGCTGGTGGAGTTCAACTGCAGCTTGCCGGTCTGGATCATGCTCATGGCTTCCGCCTTTCGCTCGACTGCCGCCGGTCGCGTCCGGTTGACGGCCGTGCGCTCGACGGCCGGGCGCTGCCTCGGTGCGAAGCAACCGTGGGTGGGATGCCCGTATTGGTCCGCGTTTAGCGAGGATGTAGCCGGTTCGGGGTATCTGCTCTCGCCTCCCTTGCCAGGGTGGGTGATGCGTCCCGGGAGCCGGTGGATCGGCTCGTGCGGTAGGTGCGCTCCTATCGTGTCCGGGAGTTGGCGGAATCGTGTCCATCGCGGGGTGGCGGGGTTGACCGTGGCCACGCAGGGGGGTTGGCTCGGCCGGAACGAAGGGGAGCGCAACGGGAGGGGAGCCCATGAGGACGACGACGGTACGGGTGGTCTGCGCCCTGGCGGCCGCGCTGCTGGTGGGCGCCGGGGCACCGGCGGCGCACGCCCGGACCACGCCCGCGTCCGAACCGGCCTCCGCGCGGGCGTCCGCGCCCGCGTTCGAGGTGACGGACGGCGACACGGTGCGGGTGAACGTGAGCCCGGACGGCACGCCCGCCGACGACTGGTCCGAGCCGCTCGGGCTGAGCGTCGACGGCCGCTACGCGCTGTTCGCCTCGCTGGCCTCCAACCTGGTGCCCGGCGACACCAACCGCCTCTACGACGTGTTCGTCCGCGATCTGTGGACGCGTCGCACCGAGCGGGTCAGCCTCGCCGACGGCGGCGCCCAGCTGGACGGTTCCACCGTCCAGGCGGCGATCAGCGGCGACGGCCGGTACGTCGCCTTCAGCAGTGACGCCGTCAACGCCGTTCCCGGGAACGGCAGTGGGCGCACCGACGTCTACGTCCGCGACCGCCTCAGCGGCCGGACCGAGCTGGTCACCGCCGGTGCCGGCGCCGGGAACTCCGTCAGCCCCGCGATCAGCGCCGACGGCCGGTACGTCGCCTACTCCTCGGACCGCGCCGACCTCGCCCCCGGGGCACAGGCGGGCACCGCCAACGTGTACCTGACGGACCGCTGGACCGGCACCACCCGCCTGGTCACCGCGGGGCAGGGCGGCGCCCCCGCCGACGGCGGCTCGGTGGAGCCCTCGCTCAGCGCCGACGGCCGGACCGTCGCCTTCCGGTCGAAGGCGGCCAACCTGCTGCCGACCGCCCCGGCCGCGCAGTCCGCCCTGAAGCCGCCGCCCACCCGTCAGCTGTTCCCGCTCTACGTCTACGACGCCCGCACCGGCCGGATCGAGGGCGCGAGCATCGACCCGAGCGGCACCCTGCGCGACGCCGTGCGGCTGAGCCGGCTGAGCCCCGACGGCCGGTACGCGCTGTTCCGGGTGTTCCAGCCGGACCAGGGCGGCACCCGCGTCGCGCTCTACGCCCGGGACCTGCGCACGGGCACGGTGACGGAGGTGGCCCCCGCCGGTGCCCAGTCGGCCGTCATGACGGCGGACGACCACTGGGTCCACTTCGTCTCGGACGACGCCGACCTGGTGCCCGGCGACACCAACGGCGCCCCGGACCTCTTCCGGCGGGACCTGCGGACCGGTCGGGTCGAGCGGGTCGCCGAGGCCGTCGGCCCGTCCTTCGCGCCGTCCGTGGACGCGTTCGGCACCACCCTGCTGTTCGGCACCCTGAACGGCACCGGCTCCGACGTCCTGGTGCGCTACCTGCCGCCCCGCTGACCGGCCGCGGGGCCCGGCTCCCGCAGGGTGCGGCGCGCCGCGACCAGGGTGAGCAGGCCCCACAGGACGGCCAGCACCGCGGTGACGTGGACGCCGCCGCGGCGGAATTCGAGGTCCTCGTCGAGCGGGACCGGCGGCGCCCAGCCCGCGGGGTCGACCAGCACGTTCTCGGTGTCGCCGATGTCGCGCGTGCCCGTGCAGCCGTAGCCGCCGACCTCGGCGTGCGGCAGCGGCCGCCCGTCGGCGCGGCGGATGGCGCAGGTCCAGCTCACCTTGCCGTTCTTGTCCTTCGCGCTGTGGGCCGCGGTGACCACCACCGCGGTCTCCACGCCGCGCTGCGCCATGATCTGGGCGCGGATGCTCGTCGTCGGCAGGACCAGCAGCAGCACGCCGAGCAGGACGGCCGGCCAGATGATCCAGCCGCGGGGCCGGACGAAGCCGAGCGCGACGACGCCCGCCGAGAGCACCAGGAACGCCAGGATGCCGCAGGGCAGCTGGTAGTCCGGGTTGCTGCCCAGTACCGCCAGGCCGACCATCAGCACCGGGGTGAGTGCCCCGACCGGCCACGCCGTCCGGCGGACCGCCCGCGCCGACAGCTGCGGCTCCGGGCGCCTGCGGACCCGCTTCGGGGGCGGGACCACCCCCTCGGCGAGCGGCCTCTTCCGTTTCTTCCTGCCGGCCATGTCTTCCCCGTTCGTTCTTTCGTCGCGCTGGGGACAGTCTGACCGCGGTTCCTGACGTGCGGTACGGCGGGCGGTACGGAGAGGCGGTACGGAGGGCGGGGCGGTGACCGCCCGTCAGCCCCTCGCCGACGGTGTTACCGACGAGTTCACCGAATGCTCGCCCGATGTCTTGCGGTCCGTGCCGACGGCCAAGTTGGATGAACAACATCCCTCGACCCGACGGGTCCACGACAACGCCCCCCACGGAGGCCCGATGCCCCTGTCGTCCGTCCGCCGCGCCCTCGCCGCCGGCGCCGCCGCCACCGTCCTCGCCGTGCTCGGCGCCGTCCCGGCCTCGGCCGAGACCGCCCCCGCGACCGCACCCCCGCTCGACGTGCTGACCTACAACACGTTCCTGATGAGCACCTCGCTCTACCCCAACTGGGGCCAGCAGTACCGGGCGCAGGCCATCGCCTCGGCGGACTTCTTCCAGGGCCACGACGTGGTCGTGCTGGAGGAGGCCTTCGACAACTCGGCCTCCGACGCGCTGACCGCCAAGGCCTCGGCCGCCTACCCGTACCACACGCCGGTGGTCGGCCGCTCCACCAGCGGCTGGGACGCCACCTCCGGCAGCTACAGCTCCACCACCCCCGAGGACGGCGGCGTCACCCTGCTCAGCAAGTGGCCGATCCTGCGCAAGGAGCAGTACGTCTACAAGGACGCCTGCGGCTCGGACTGGTTCTCCAACAAGGGCTTCGTCTACGCGGTGCTGGACGTCAACGGCCGTCGCACCCACGTGGTCGGCACCCACCTCCAGTCCACCGACTCGGGCTGCGCGAGCGGCCAGGCGGCGGACATCCGGGCCAAGCAGCTCACCGCGATGCGCTCCTTCCTGGACGCCAAGCGGATCCCGGCCGACGAACCGATCCTGGTCGCGGGCGACCTCAACATCGACTCGCACGGCTCCGAGTACCAGGCGCTGCTGACCAACGGCAACCTCGCCCCGGCCTCCGCCCGCACCGGCTGGCCCTACTCCTTCGACACCGCCGACAACTCCGTCGCCGCCTACCGCTACCCGGGCGAGCCCAAGGAGGACCTCGACCACGTCCTCTACCGGGCCGACCACGCCCGCCCGCAGGAGTACACCAACCAGGTGGTCCGGGTGCACAGCGCGCCATGGACGGTGAGCAGTTGGGGCAAGAGCTACACCTACACCGACCTCTCCGACCACTACCCGCTCGCCGCGCACTGACCCTCCTGGTCCTCCGGGGGTGTGGGATGTGTCACCCGTGACGCCCCATCGGCGGTTCGGCCCCTTACGATCCTGAACGCCGAGGTCGGGCGCCGTCGTACCACGGCGGCGCCCGCCCGGCAGCCAGCGATCCGGCCCGAGGAGAAGCGCACGTGACCACCCCCACCGCCGCGCCCGACAGCTACTACCAGCGCACCGGCGAGAACAGCTACAAGCCCACCGCGCAGGCGCAGGGTGCCTGGCACCCCGACGAGCAGCACTTCAGCCCGCTCGGCGGCCTGATCGTGCACGCCATCGACCGCCACCGGGCCGACCACCAGCGGGCCGACCAGCGGGCCGGCCGTCCCGCCGACGGCCTGGCGCTGGCCCGGATCAGCTACGACATACTCGGCCTGATCGCCCTCGACGAGTTCGAGATCACGGTGGAGACCGTCCGCCCCGGGCGCACCATCGAGCTGGTCGAGGCCACCGTGGTGACCGGCGGGCGGGCCGTGGTCCGGGCCCGCGCCTGGTTCCTCGCCGAGCTGGACACCACCGCCGTCGCCGGCACCCACGACCGGCCGCTGCCCGGGCCCGAGGAGTTCGAGCCCTGGACGATGGCCGGGGTGTGGGGCGGCGGCTACATCGCCTCGATCGACGTCCGCCGCCGGGAGACCGCCCCGGGCCGAGCCGCCGCCTGGATCTCCACCCCGGTCGAGCTGGTCGCGGGGGAGCCCAGCGGCCCGCACGCCTCCTTCGTCAAGCTGGCGGACACCGCCAACGGCATCGCGGTGCGGCAGAACCCCACCGAGTGGATGTTCCCCAACACCGACCTGACGATCCACTTCCACCGCCGCCCCGAGGGCCCCTGGACCGGCCTGGACACCAGCGTCAGCTTCGGTCCGGCCGGGCACGGCGTCACCAGCACCGTGCTGCACGACGTCCACGGCCCGCTGGGCCGGGCCGAGCAGATCCTCACCGTCCGCCCGCTGAACGGGAGCTGACGGGCCGGGCGGCGCCGCCCGGGGGCAGGGCGGGGGCGCCATGGGGGGGGGGCGTGGTCAGCCCGGGCGCGAGTCCATGAAGGAGCTCACCGAGAAGACCGCCTTGCCCGGGCCCGCCGGGCCGTAGCCGGGCGGGGAGGAGAGGCCGAACTCGTCCAGGGTCGCCCGGTAGGTCTGCAGCAGCCGGATGTGGTACTCCAGCGGCGCGCCCTGCGGGTTGGCCTTGCCGAGCGGGGTGGTGGGCTCGGGGCACCAGGTGGTGAAGCGCGGCACCACGCCGTGGGACATGAAGAAGCGCAGGCCCTCCTCGGTGGAGGCGATCGCCTCGTCCACCGTGGTGAAGCCGAAGGGCTCGGCCATCTCCACGCCCGCGACGAAGTTGGGGATCACGTTCTCCGGGCCGAACACCTCGGTGGAGTCGAGGATCCGGCGGTGCCACTCGTCCCGGCCGACGTAGCGCTCCTTGCCCGGGCAGTAGAGCTCGAACAGCCGCTTGTCCCACACCTCGAAGTTGGGGTGGTAGATCCGCACGCCGTAGTCGTGGAAGCGCTGGACGTCCTCGCGCGGCAGCGCCTGGGCCACCACCTTGCCGATCCAGCGGCCGGGGAAGCGCTCCTCGATGGCCTTGGCGTACTGCCCGTAGAAGTCGGCCTCGTCCCGGCCGCCGACGCGCGAGGTGATCGCCCCGCCGGTGAGGGTGTACGCCTGGGAGGCGCGGGCGGTGTCGTGTTCGTCGATCAGTGCCAGCGCCTCCAGCACCTCCTCGACCGGCTTGACCCCGGTGTACGGGCGGCCGGCGGCCTTGTGCTGGCGCCAGTTGTGGTTGATGTCGCAGTACTGGCACTCCTCCTTGGCGCCGAAGTACTGGCAGACCCGGAACACCGTGAGGTAGATCAGGTAGCCCCACTGGATGGTCGGGGCGACCTCCATCACCGACTTCCCGTTGGCCAGCGTGTGCCGGTAGTAGTCCGGCATCGGCGGCAGGCCGACATCGGCGATCCGCGCGCCGTCCAGGTAGAGGCCGAGGGTGCCGTCCTCGCCGGCGCCGACCCGGTAGGGCGAGTCCGGGTTCACCCGCACCGACACCACCGTACGGCGCAGCCCGTACGGCCCGCCGGTCAGCACGATCTCCTCCGGCGGCCGGTTGAGCGCGGCGGCGCCCAGCTCGGGCAGGGTGCGGTGGTCGAAGGAGAAGATGAAGTACGACTTCGGCTTGACCTCGCCGCCCCCGTCGGCGCCGGCGCTGCCGCTGAGTGCCGACTCGTCGAAGGCCATGCCGCCGCGCAGCAGGTCCTCCTTGATCACCGCCTCCCGGGGCACGTCGGGATAGCGCTCCATGAGCTCCTCGACGAGTGCGGTGCGGCTGCGGGCCTGGCTCTCCATGCGCTGGTCTTCCTTCCTGGCCCCGTCCTCACGGCGCCCAGGCCATTCTGGTCCCCCTTACCGGTGGGGCCGTGCACCGGGCCGGGAGGTGACGGACCGGTCCGGCCCGGTCGCCGTCCGCTACGGCGACGGCGTGCCCCGATCCAGCAGCGTGACGGCCGAGGCGAGCAGGTCCTGGTTGTGGCCCAGGACGTCACGCCTGGTCAGCCGGTGCAGCCCGGTGGCCGCCACGCCGAAGTCCTCCAGCGGGACGCCGGCGCTCGCCCCGGCCCGGGTGGCCCGGCGCAGGGCGACGCGGAACCCGGCTCCGCGCGGCAGGGCGGGCAGCAGTTCGGGGAGCCAGACGCTCAACAGCTCGTACGTCCACACGTTGGCGCCACCGGCGCCGGTGGTCGCGGCGGTCCCGAGCACCGGTCCGGGCCCGCCGCCCGGCCCGCCGCCCGGACCGTCGTCGGCTCCGCCGTTCGTTCCGCCGTTCGCTCCGTTGTCGGCGAATCCGGCGGCGAAGACATCGGCGGCCGAGTACGTCAGGGCGTCGACGATCAGGACCTTCGGCCCCGTGTAGTGCGGAAGCCCGTCGGTGAGCGCCTCGGGGTCGGTGAGCGGGAACGCCTGGGAGTACGGTTCGCCGGTCTCCACCGCGTCGCGGATCGAGTCCGTCCACCGCCGGAAGGCCGGGTCGGCGCGGACCAGGGCGAGCGCGGCCCGGGTGGTCGGCAGCGAGAAGCGGACCGGGGCGACGGGGCTCCCGCTCAGCACTCGCAACGCCGCCTCGGCGGCCAGGATGTTGCCGCCCGGGTTGCCGCGGACGTCCACGATCAGCCCCTGCGCCGGAGCCTTCGCCGCGATCGCCGCCACCTGCTCGGCGAACCGCCGTGCGCTCGCGACGTTGAAGGAGAAGATGCGCAGGTACCCGTACGGGCGCGCGCGGGCCCCCGAGTACGCGAGGACGTCCCGCGGCGCCCGCGCCGCCGACGTCCGGGCCGACCCCGGTGCGAACAGCGCGCGCTTGGCCTGGCGGGTGGCCTCGTTGCCGACGTCGATGCCGAGGTGGGCGCCGAGCGTCGGCACCGGGTCCTGGTCGCGCCCCCGGTACCGTTCCGCGGCGCGCACCCGCCACGGCACCCGGGTCTCGCGCAGACGGCCCTGCGGCGTGCGGTAGGTCAGCAGCACCCAGCGCTCGTCGGGCGGCGGAGCGGTCCGCAGCGGGCGCAGCGTCAGCGACTCCAGTCCGCGGGCCAGCCGCGCGTCGGGGCCGCAGCCCACCTGCGCGGCCGTGCCGCGCTCGACGGCGCGCTCGACCGGGACCCCGTTCCACAGCTCCAGCTCGACGCCGGTGTCGAAGTCCCCGTGCCGCAGCGAGTCGTCGATCCGGGAGACGAGGTAGTGCGGTGTCCCGTCCGCGTCCTGGTAGCGCTCGACGAGGAAACCGAGCAGGGCCACCTGGCCCCGGTACGGCGCGGGGAGCTGGTAGACGGTGTGCAGGTCGCGCAGGTCCCGGAAGACGGCGGCGAGTTCGGCGTGGAACTGCAGCTCGCTGAGCGCGGGGACGCGCCGCTCCAGCAGGCGCAGACGCTGCACCGGGTCGGTGGCGTACCGCGCGCGCTTGAGCGGGAGGTGGACGTAGAGCTCCTCGACCAGGATCCGGGCGGCGGCCACCAGCCGGTAGCGGTCGGCGAGCGGCAGCGGGTCGGCGGCGACCCGGGCCATGAACTCGTCGAGCCCGATCGAGCCCGGCAGCGCGCGGGCCGGCCCGGTGATCCGCGGGCTCATGGCCGTCCGGTCCTCACGGCCGCTCCGTCCTCATGCCGGCCCGGTCCTCGTGCTCGCCCCGCGCTCACGGGTAGTAGTCCTTCAGCCGCGTCAACTCCGGTATCCCGCTGCGCTCCACGGCGGCGAAGAAGGCGGCGTCGTGGGTCAGCGCGTCCGGGGCCGGGACGACCAGGTCGGCCGGGACGTCGTCGGTCCCGCCGAGGGCTACCGTCTCGCCCTCGGGCATGTCGCCGAACAGGGCGAGCGGCGCCTCCGGGTCGTCGAGCGGCCCGCCCCAGGCCGCGAGCGCGTCCTGGGCGTCGCGCCAGGCGGTCCGGGGGTCCCGGCGGACCTTCTCCAGCGCCCGCTTGACGGCCGGCCAGTCCAGCGCGGCACCGGCGCCCGCCGCCCCGGTGGCACCGGCAGCGCCGGGCCGCCGCACCGCCACCCTGCGCCGGAGTCCGTCCGCCGGCTCGATCGCATTGGTGTCCGTCGCCCCGGCGGCGGTCATCAGCGGGCCGGTCCCGTAGCGCGGGACGCCGCCGGCCACCACCAGGAGGACGTGCCGTTCGGTCGCGTCGACGAGGTTGCGGTAGACGTCCTCGCCGGGCTCGTGGCGTTCGAGCACGAGCAGGTCGGCGGCGCTGCCCGCCGCGAGCCGCCCCACCTGCGGCCCCCAGGCGGTCGCCAGCGCGTCGCCGGGGTTCGCGGTGACCATGTCGCACAGCCCGCGGTCGTCGAAGTGGTCGTCCAGCTCGTGGTGGTTGATGCCGTCGGCCACCTTGAGCTCGCCGAGCACGTGTTTGGTCCCCGACGGTGACCAGTCGGACCCGAGGGCGATCCGCAGCCCCTGCGCGGTCGCCGCGACCACGTCGGTGGTCTCGTGGTAGAGCCAGTGGTTGGAGAACGGCGACCACACCACGGTGCCCCGCTCGGCCGGGTCGATCGCCGTTACACCGTCCTGCCAGGCCGCGAACTCGGCGGCGGTGAGCGCGGTGCCGTGTACGCAGATCAGGCCCGGTTTCAGGCAGGGGGCGAGGTCCGCGAACTCGCGGTGGACGTGCGACCGCGGCTGCGCCGGGTCCGGCTCCGTGACGTGCCGTCCCTCCGCGACGTGGTAGATCAGCACCCGGGTGCCGTCGAGCTTCGCCGCCGTCTCGTCGCGCAGCACCTCGGCGTCCTGCTGGAGCGCGGCGGTCAGCACCATGTCGCGGCCCGCGGGCAGCTTCTCGACGTCCACGATCCGCAGCAGCCCGCCGTCGATCGCGCGGGTCGAGCGCGGGGCGCCCTGGACGGAGGTCGTCCCGCCGACCAGAGCCTTGACCTCGATGTAGGTCAGCAGCGCCTCGGGCGCGGCGGTGCCGAGCACCTTGGCGGGCCAGGTGACCGACGTCGCGTAGTCCGGTGCGCGCTTCTCGTCCACCCAGCGGTCGTGGTGCAGGTACGGGACACCGACCGCCTCCCAGAGCGGCAGGGTGTCGTACTGCAGGTGGCCGTGGAGGTCGATCAGGCCGGGCAGCACCAGCGCGCCCGTGCCGACGAGGTCCACGACCGGGGCGGCGGCGAACCCGGCGGGCGGTGCCTGCCCGCCCGGCCGCACCGCACCGAGACGGCCGTCGTCGCCGACGTACACCGCGCCCGGGTCGTGGATCCGGTGCTCGTCGTCGAAGGTGACGACGGTGCCGCGCAGGACGAGTGCCATCAGTGCGGCGCCTTCCAGAGCAGGGTGTGCCCGTCGTCCGGGGCCGGGCGGACGACGGAGTTCTGCTCCTGGCCCCCCTGGGCCCTCACCCAGGCGTCGTCTCCCAGGAAGGCCGGCGCCCCGAAGGGCAGGTCGCGCCGCGGGATCGGGCGGTAGTCGCCCTCCTCGAACACGGTGCCGTAATTGGGGCCGGTGCTGTCACCGTCGTCGTCCGGCGTGACGACCGGGCGCAGCGTGGCGATCGCGGCGCGCCAGCCGTCGAGCAGCGCCACCGGGTCGTGGCTCGACGGATGGGGGACCCGTACGAGCAGCGCCTGCTGCGGCCGGGCGGTCCAGAGCCGCACCGCCTCCTGCGCCATGAACCCCATGGCGACGACGGCCTGCAGCGCCGGGCCGGTCGCCGTGCCGTAGACCTCGTTGCGCCACTGCGCCTGCGCGGGGTCGCCGAGGCGCCCCTTCATCGCTTCGGCACGCGAGGGACGGACCGCGTACGCCCACGCGTTGAGGCAGACGTACGACCGGGTCAGGCCCAGCTTGGCGAGGAACCCCTGCACCCGCTGCCCGGCGTTGCCGACGAGAGTGCGCCCGGCGATCCGCTCGGTCGGGCCGGGGTCGGAGGCGACCACCAGCACCCGGGCCGATCCGTCGAGCCGCCCTCGGTGGAAGACCGGCCCCCAGTCGAACCAGAACGCCGTCGCGTCGGGCGGATCGGGCACCCGTGCGCACAGCTCCGCGAACGCGTCCGTCGGCCCCCGGTCGAACTCGGCCATCGGTCATCACCTCACTCACCGGTGGCCACCCGGGCGCCAACGCTCACGGACGGTGGCGGCTCCCGTGCTCGGCGGGGGCGGTACCGGGGCGTGTCGGCCGTTCCGGTGTCCCTCCCAATGCACCACACCGTCCCGGCCCGCGCAAAACGGTGCCGGCGCCTGCCGCACAGGAGGCACACCCGGGCCCCGACGAGGACGCCGGGACCCGGGTGCCGCTGATCACCGGTGCGAACCGTTCCGGTGGGGTCGGACGCCCACGCCGAGCCGGGCGGCGGCGGTGCCGAGCCCGGTGGGAGCGAGCAGCAGTCCGGACGGGGTGGGCGGCTGCTCGGAGGGGCCGCGCAGCAGCCGGGCGGGCAGGGTGGTGCGGACGGGGAAGTCCGTGTAGCGGCCCGTCCGCAGATGCCAGGCGTGGAACCCGGAGATCCAGTCCTGGAGCTGGCCGATGTAGTCCGCCGTCGCCGTCCGGTCGTCCGTGTCCAGCTCCAGCTGGTCGCAGAGCGCCGGCAGCTCGGTGTCCGTGAGGTGCTCGAACTCGCGCAGCCGGGCGGTGAGGAGGTCGTTGACCGCGGCGACGGTCTCGGGCAGGTCCCCGCCGGTGAAGCGGCGCAGCGCGTGCACGCCGTTGTTCATGTCGTCCTCGTACTCGATCTCCATCTGGTACGAGACCACGTCGTTGAACCAGCCCGCCCAGTCGCCCATGGCGACGACCAGCCGGCGCATCGGCCGGCTGGCCATGACGGCCGCCGGGACGGCCACCTCGGAGACGTGGTTGAGCAGGTCGGCGCAGACCCCCGAGGCGATCGACTCGCGCCGCATCGCGAGGTAGTCGATCAGTTCGGGCGTCCGGTTCTGGACGGCGTTGAACACCTCCCACAGGCACGAGCGGAGGTGGACGACGGTGCTCTCCGCGAGTTTGACGCGCAGTTCGTCCGAGACGGCGGGGGCGGTGCGTTGCCAGAGTTCCGAGAGGCCCTGCTCGGAGGGGTTGGCCGGCGGCGGCATCACGGCGAACGGGTGGATCGGGACGAAGAGCGAGAGGCGGTCGACGTAGGCCTTGGCGCCCGCCAGGTCGCGCGCGCGGGCGCTTGTACACCTCCAGGAAGTAGTCGTCCTGGACGAAGCCCCAGATGTACCAGTCGCTCATCAGGCAGAGCTCGTCGGGCGAGGCGTCGGGGTGGGTCCACGCGGCGAAGAGCGCGAAGTCCATCGCGGTGAACCGCTCCTCGTCCCAGACGGGTTCGAGCATGCCCATCTCCCGGACCCAGAGCAAGCTGTGTGCCCGGGCGGTGTCCAGGTGGGGGTTGAGGCGGGCGGGCCACGGCATGTAGAAGTCCGGCATCGAAATCGCTGCCACTGCGCGTTCCTTCCAGGAAGTGTCGATGTGTGGATGGGCAACCAACACGTGGCAGGAGACCGCCGGTCAGTTCATTTCGCATTCGAACAGCCCCCGCCACGACCGGCACAACGCGGTCGGGCGGCCCGGGACACGGGCGGGCGTCAGCGGGTTGACGCGGGGGCGGGCGGCTCGGGCGGGAGGGTTCGCGGCCGGGGCGCCCCGGGACCGGTGTGATCAATGCACGACTGCGGCCCGCTCAAACGTCGTCAGCCCGAACGTTCACCCTATCGGGTGAGGAAGATCGTCCGTTGCGATGCGGAACGCGCCTTCGCGCCTACGGTGGTGAACCGAACGGGATGGGGGCGGAAGCCCGAGTTCCCCTTCGAGGCTGACGGAATGACGATCCGTCATATGTGTGCGACCCCTTCCCAGAGGAGGCTCCATGCCCCTGCGTGCCAGACCGGAGACACCATGCGGGCCCGTGACCGCCCCGGCGGTGGGCCCATGAGCACCCCGGCGATCGACCGGATCCTGCGCGGGCCCAGCGGGCTGGGCACCTCCGGGCTGCAGTTCCGGCCGCAGGTGTCGGTGCCCGAGGTCCCGGTGCCCGAGGTCCCGGCGCCCGAGGCCCCCGCCTCCGAGGTCCCGGTGCCCGAGGTCCCGGAAGCCGCGACCGAGGTCAGGGCGGCCACCCCCGGGTTCCGGCTGCCGCCCGTCCACGTCCTGCCCGTTCCGCCCGCCGCGACCGCGACGACCGCGGCGGCCGCGAGCCCGGCCGCCGAGGCGCCGAGCGGCGGCAAGCCCAAGGCCGGCGACCCCATCCCCGGCCTGTACCACCACCCGATCGCCGAGCCCGACCCGGTGCGGGTGGAGGCGCTCAGCGCGGAGCTCAAGGTCTGGGCGATGGAGGAGGTCGAGCTCTACCCGCCGGAGTGGGAGAAGGACTTCGACGGTTTCTCCACCGGGCGCTACATGGTGGCCTGCCACCCGGACGCGCCGAGCGTCGACCACCTGATGCTCGCGGCCCGCCTGATGGTGGCCGAGAACGCGGTGGACGACTGCTACTGCGAGGACCTCGGCGGGTCGCCGATCGGCCTGGGCAGCCGCCTGCTGCTCGCGCACACCGCGCTGGACCCGCTGCACACCACGACGGAGTACCACCCGGAGTGGGAGGCCTCGCTGTCGTCGGACGCGCCCCGGCGCGCCTACCACTCGGCGATGGAGTACTTCGCCCGGGCCGCCACGCCCTCCCAGTCGGACCGGTTCCGGCACGACATGGCACGGCTGCACCTCGGGTACCTGGCCGAGGCCGCCTGGGACCAGGCGGACCACGTGCCGGAGGTGTGGGAGTACCTGGCCATGCGCCAGTTCAACAACTTCCGCCCCTGCCCGACGATCACGGACACCGTCGGCGGCTACGAGCTGCCCGCCGAGCTGCACGCGCTGCCCGCGATGCAGCGGGTGATCGCGCTGGCCTCCAACGCCACCACCATCGTCAACGACCTCTACTCGTACATGAAGGAGCTGGCCAGCCCCGGACTGCACCTGAACCTGCCGGTGGTGATCTCCGAGCGCGAGGGCGTCTCCCGCAAGGAGGGCTACCTGAAGGCGGTCGAGGTCCACAACGAACTGATGCTGGCCTTCGAGGCCGAGGCGGCGGCCCTGGCCCTGTCCTGCCCGGTGCCGGCCCTCCCACGGTTCCTGCGCGGTGTGGCCGCGTGGGTGGACGGCAACCACTACTGGCACCAGACCAACACCTACCGCTACACGCTGCCCGACTTCTGGTGACACCGGCCCTTCCGGCGGCGCCACCTCCCACCGGCGGCGAATCCCCTTTGATGACCGACCCCTTGACCATCCACTAGGAGTTGACCCATGTCCGTGACCGACGACATCACCACCCCCGGCAACACCATCCCCGGCCCGGCGACCCCGTACCAGGGCGACATCGCACGCTACTGGGACCACGAGGCCCGTCCGGTCAACCTTCGCCTGGGTGACGTCGACGGCCTCTACCACCACCACTACGGGATCGGGGAGATCGACCGGGCCGCGATCGGCGACCCGGCCGACAGCGAGCGCGAGAAGAAGGTGATCGCCGAGCTGCACCGCCTGGAGTCCGCCCAGGCCGACGTACTGCTCGACCACCTCGGCGACATCCGCGCCGACCACACCCTGGTCGACGCCGGCTGCGGCCGCGGCGGCTCGATGGTGATGGCCCACCAGCGCTTCGGCTGCCGGGTCGAGGGCCTGACCCTCTCCACCCAGCAGGCCGAGTTCGGCAACAAGCGCGCCGCAGAGCTGGGCATCGGCGACTTCGTCCGCTCCCGGGTCGCCAACATGCTGAACATGCCCGTCGAGACCGGCACGGTCGCGGGCTCCTGGAACAACGAGTCCAGCATGTACGTCGACCTGCACGACCTGTTCGCCGAGCACTCCCGGGTGCTGAGCGTCGGCGGCCGGTACGTGACCATCACGGGCTGCTGGAACCCGCGCTACGGCCAGCCGTCGAAGTGGGTCTCGCAGATCAACGCCCACTTCGAGTGCAACATCCACTCCCGCCGCGAGTACCTGCGGGCGATGGCCGACAACCGTCTGGTGCCGCAGGCCGTCATCGACCTGACTCCGGACACCCTGCCCTACTGGGAGCTGCGCAACACCACCTCGCTGGTGACCGGCATCGAGGAGGCGTTCATCGAGTCCTACAAGGACGGCTCCTTCCAGTACGTGCTGATCGCGGCCGACCGGGTCTGATCGCCCGGCCCCGTGGCCTCCGGACGGTGGCCCACGCCTCACGACGGCGGCCTCCCCGCACCCGCGGGG
>NZ_JBHXEM010000086.1:0-37959 GCF_042724755.1 Kitasatospora sp. NPDC127067
GCGCCGACCCCCGCGGCGCGCGCCCCGGGCGCGCCGCGCGCCGGGCGGCGGTGCCCCCCCCCCCGGCCTGCGTGCTCCCGGTCGGTGGGTCAGTCGGTCGGTCAGTCGGTCGGTCAGTCGGTCGGTCGGTTCAGCCGGTTCAGTCGGTCACCGGCTCCAGGCCGACCAGGGCGAGCCGGTGCCGGCGGCTGATGTACCAGGCGGCCGCACCGCACAGCAGGGCGAGGGCGGAGACCGCCACCAGGACGGCGGAGGGCGAGGACACCAGGCTCGCCAGCAGCAGCGGCCCCATCAGGCCGCCCAGCCGGTTGAACAGCGAGACCCACCCGGTGGTCCGGCCGCGCCGTTCCGGATCCGCCAGGTCGGCCGCGATCGGGAGGAAGATCGCGGCCATCGAGTTCACTGAGAACAGGGCCGCCACCAGCGCGCCCGCAGCGATCCAGCCCACCTCGGCCACCGCGCCGCTGGCCGTGAGCGCCAGCAGCAGCACCGCGGTGACGGTGGCCAGGCCCGCCGCCATGGAGGTCGGGCCGAAGCGGCGGTAGCCCAGCATCAGCAGCAGGGCGCACGGGATCATCACGATCGCCGCGATGGTGAGCATCAGGTTCGCGGTGTGCACCGGTACGCCGCCGATCCGGGCCAGGCTCGGCACCCAGGTGGTGAGGCCGAAGGTGAGCAGTCCGATCAGGGTGGCGAAGGCGCGCTGGAGGCCGTGGGTGAGGGCCCGTGAGGACCTGGGCAGGTGCTGGACGGCCGACGGTGCGCCCGCGGCCACCGGGGCGGGGGCCGAGGTGCGGTTGGGGACGAAGGGGGTGAGGAGTGCCAGCACGGCACCGGTGGGGGCGCCGATCAGCCACAGGATCCGCCAGCCGAACACCGGTTCCAGCCACAGCGCCGAGCCGGCGGCGACCAGGTAGCCGACCGCGGTGGCGACGACGGAGAGCGCCACCACCACCGATCCGCGGACCTTTCCGCCGACGGTCTCGGTGAGCAGGGTGATCAGCAGCGGGGCGAGGCCGCCGACCGCCACGCCCATGAGGGCGCACATCACCAGGTTGCCCTCGAAGGTGGGCATCGAGCCGCACATGCTGGTGGCGGTGAACCCGAGGGTGGCGATCAGGTAGGAGCTGCGGCGGCCGATCCGGTCGGTGAGCACGCCGAACAGCAGCGCCCCGGTCGCCGTCCCGGTCAGTCCGCAGACCGCCAGCAGGGAGGCCGCGCGGGGATCGAGCCCGTACTCGGCCCGCATGCCGGGGATGACGAAGCCCAGGGTGGAGGTCTTGCTGATGTCGATGGTGAGGGCGGCCGTACCGATGAGAAGAATCAGCAGCCGGCCGCGCCGCCCCGTCCCGGAGTCGGACTCGACGGATTTCGGCCGCCCGCGCAGGGCGGCGCCGGCCACCACGATCAGCAGTCCGGCGAGTGCGGTGAACATCTCCGGCATCTCCGACAGGGCCATGCCGTGCAGCTTCCGCCCGTCGTCGGCCGCCATGTGGGCCATCGGCATCGCGGGATCCATGGCGAAGGAGTGGTGGAAGGCCACTGCGGAGGAGACCAGCACGATCAGGCTGCCCAGGGCGAGGAGCAGTGTGGCGCCGGTGGTCCGGCCGGGGGGTGTGGTGGTGGACAAGAGCGACCTCCGTCGAGCGCTGGTGTGGTGGTCGCGCGACCGGGCGTCGACATTTCTCCTCCGGCCGTCGGCCGCCCCTGGAATGTCGCGCTGAGTGACTGGAAAGCTATGCCCGGCGCCGCGCGGGCCGCTTCTCGCATTGTGCGGGGATCGGAGGGTTGTGGGCGCGAACGTCCCTGGCATAAGGGCGTTTTGCTTGACTGAGGGAATGAGTCCGCGTCGCACGGATCCCGGTGCCCGTCCGGCACTGGTGGACATCGCCGCCCGGTTGCTGGCGGAGGAAGGGCCGCAGGCGCTGTCCGCCCGCCGCATCGCGAGCGAGATCGGCACCTCCACCATGGCCCTGTACACCCACTTCAACGGAATGCGCGGGCTGGTGCGCGCCATGGTTCATGAAGGGTTCACCCGACTCCAGTACTACTTCACCCTGGTGGAGTTCAGTGACGACCCGGTGAGCGACCTGGCGTTGCTGGGTCGTGCGTACCGGTGCAATGCGCTGGCCAACCCTCACCTGTACGCGGTCATGTTCGGGGGTTCCTCGCTGGCCGGGTTCTCGCTGGGCGAGGAGGACCGGCAATACGGCCGTTACACTCTGGCCGGCGTCGCCGAGTGCGCCGCCCGCTGCATCGAGGCGGGCCGGTTCCGCGCGGAGGACGCCGAGTTGGTGGCGCATCAGATGTGGTCCGCGGTGCACGGTCTGGTCGTCCTGGAGCTCGGCGACTACCTGACCGAGCCGTGCGACGCCGATCGCCTGCTGGAGGCGCAGCTGGTGGGGCTGATGGTCGCGGCCGGGGACACCCTGGAGGCCGCGGTCGCATCGGTGGCGGCCTCCGTGGAGCGGCTGTGGGAGGAGGTGGACCCGGCGGCGACCGACTCGGACTGAGGGCGGGGCCGGCGCGATCCGCGGCGAATTCCCGAACGGTACCGCTCCGGGGCCGGACCGGCACATCCGTCACACGAGTACTCCTGAATCACATCCGTCCCGTCCGTGACATCCGCATGCCCCCCTCCGACGCATCTCGTCAATTGCTTCAATAGTTCAAACACATACCGGCCGGTATTCCACCCCTCGACTTTGCCAAATAAACGCGCGAGGAAGTCGTTGAACTTGTCATGTCCGCCTGCTACGGTCATCAGTCGTTATCACGGTGCCACGGTGTGTCACCGTCGCTTAACAGAAGGGAGAGGGGAAACCTCGCGCGCTCCGGTATCCAAGGCCGCCCGCCCCCCTCGGCCGCGTTCCAGGACGCAATACCGGAGCGGAGTTTCCGTCGTCCACCGGTACTGCGAGAATCTGGAGTCATTGTGAAGCCCGCAATCGAAGAGGCCGTGGCCCGAGCCATCGAGGTCATGCACGAGAACATCGGCGAAATACTGACCATAGACGATATGGCGCAGGCTGCCGTATACAGCAAATTCCACTTCTCCCGGGAATTCCAGCGGGTGACCGGGGTCTCACCGAGACGCTTCCTGTCCGCCATCCGCATCGAAGCCGCCAAACGTCTGCTCATCGAGACGGACCTCAGCGTGACCGAGATCAGCCACCGCGTCGGCTACAACAGCGTCGGCACCTTCAGCTCACGGTTCGCCAGCAGCGTCGGCACGTCGCCCACGATGTTCCGCCAGTTACGCGGCTTCACCACCAGCATCGAACTCGAAAGGCGGCGCTGGGCCCGGCCCACTGATCTCGCCACCGTCCGCGGCGAGATCCGGGCCTCCGTCGCCGACGACCTCGGCCGCGTCTTCGTCGGACTCTTCCGCACCCGCATCCCGGAGGGCCGGCCGGCCGCCTGCACCGTCCTCCCCCGCCCCGGCACCTTCCTCCTCGAACACGTGCCGCCCGGGACCTGGTACCTCCTCGCCCACTCCGTCCCCGCCTCCTTCGACGAAGTCCTCACCGGCGAGGTCTCCGTCGGCTCCGTCGGCCCCGTCGAGATCAGGGCGAACGTCCCGCCGAAGCCGCTCGAACTGCGCCTGCGCCCCGTGCACGCCCTCGACCCGCCCGTCCTGCTCGCGCTGCTGGACGTCCGGGCGGCGGCCCTCGCCAGGGACGAAAGGCTCCCCGAGGCCGGCTGAGCCGGCCCCGGGGAGCGGGGCGCACGGCCCGGGGACGGGGCTCCGGGCCCACGGGGGAGAACGGCCGACGCCGGACGGGGGAGAACGGCCGACGCCGGACGGGGGACGGCACGGGGGACGACGGCCGACGCGCCACGGGCTCCCCGGACATGACGAAGGGGCGGCGGCCGGCTCACGCCGGCCACCGCCCCCGGGAGGAGACTCAGGCCCGTCGCCTCACGGCGATGACCGCCGCACCCACCACGCACGCGACGGCGGCGGTGACGTAGGCGAGGTGGTACCCGGCGAGCTGGTCGCCGCTGGTCCCCGCGACCAGGACCATCACCGCCACGCCCGCGCTGGCGCCGATCTGCTGCGTCACGACGTTCACCGCGCCGGCGACGGCGTGCTGCTGCTCCGGGACGCCGGAGAGGCCGGCGGACGTCATCGAGGGGAAGTTCAGCCCCTGGCCGATGCCGCTGACCACCAGACCGGGCATCACGTGCAGCAGGTAGTTCCCGTCCTGCGGCGTGCCCAGCCACAGCCCGGTGCCCACGCCGATCAGGACGAGGCCGACGGCCATCAGCGTCCGCGGGGAGTACGTGGCCAGCAGGCGGCCGGTGGCGAAGTTGGCGGTGAGGAACACCGCCAGGGACATCGGCACCAGGGCGATGCCGGACTCGAAGGGCGAGTAGTGCAGCATCCCCTGCAGGTACAGGGGCGCGAAGAACAGCATCCCGACCGAGCCCATGTACTGGAGGAACGCGGCCAGGCT
This sequence comes from Kitasatospora sp. NPDC127067, assembly GCF_042724755.1. Lineage (NCBI taxonomy): Bacteria > Bacillati > Actinomycetota > Actinomycetes > Kitasatosporales > Streptomycetaceae > Kitasatospora > Kitasatospora sp. NPDC127067. The sequence continues at coordinate 4,461 of NZ_JBHXEM010000086.1, forward strand.
CGCCTCCCGCACCGAGCCGATCCGGAAGAGGGCGAGCGGAAGCACCGGGTCGGCGGTGCGGTGCTCGCGCACCACGAACAGCACCAGGGAGAGCACCGCGGCGCCGAGCACGATCCACGCCGTGGCGCCGCTGCTGCTCACGCCGACGACGAGCAGGGTGAGGCCGAGCGTGCCCGTGATCGCTCCGGGCAGGTCCAGCCGGCCGCGGTGCCCGACGCCGTCGGGCAGTCCGATGCGCGTCGCGCCCAGCACACCGAGACCCACCAGCACCGAGAACCACAGCACCGAACGCCAGCCGAAGAACTCGGTCAGGACGCCGCCCAGCAGCACCCCGCCGCTGAAGCTCGCGGCGCCGACGGCCGCGTACACCCCGAAGGCCCGGTTGCGCGCCGGACCGGCCGCGAACGTGTCGGTGAGCAGGGCCAGCGCGGCCGGCCCCGACAGGGCGGCGCCGATGCCCTGGACCGCTCTCGCGCCCAGCAGCGTCACGGTGTTGGGGGCCACCGCCCCGACCAGCGCGGAGACGGTGAACAGGGCGACGCCGGCCTCGAACACCCGCCGCCGCCCGATCACGTCGGCCAGTCGGCCGCCCACCAGCAGGAAGCCGGCGAACGTGACGGCGTAGGCGGTCATCACCCACTGGAGCGTGCTCTCGTCCAGGTGGAAGCGCTCCCCCACCGAGGGCAGCGCCGCGTTGAGCACTCCGAGGCCGCTCACGTCCAGGGCCAGCGCCCCGGCCAGGACGCCGAGTGCGAGTCCCGGCCGGCGGACCGGTGAGGCCGCGGCGCCGGTGGTGCCGCCGGTGGTGTCAGTGGTGTCGGTCATGCGGGCCTGCCATGGAAGTCGCGGCCGGTGAGTGCCCGCCCGAGGTGGTCGCTGCGTCCGGGTAAGGAGCTGTTGGCATCGGCTGACGCCCTATCAAATTTGTCAACTGCCATGCGGACAGCTTGCATTGGTCGATCGTCCGCTGTCCACTCCGCCCCGCGCCCGCAGATGGAACTGAACGGTACCGTCCGAGGAGATCGAATCGGACACTTTGGCGATCAAATCTCGCCAGCGCTTCAACCGGCCCGCAAAGTGCGCAATCCTGGAGTCGCTGGACTCTCCGCGCTCAAGGGCGGACGAAAGAAAGCGGCACTGCGAAATCCCGGCAGCGAGATTGCACGACAGATCCACCGGCAAGGCCGCACGGGGGCGGCGAGAATTCCACAGTGAGCCGCTGAATCGCGACCACCCGCGTCACCTCGAAGTTTGCCGTCGTCACCATGCACGGCCGCACCGCACGGCCGGAGCTTCGGGCAGCCCTTCCCCCCTCCCCGCGCGAGGAGCAGTGTTGCCCGATCGCACGCCCATGCATGTCATGTACAGGTCGGATCCAGCATTCGTAGTCGAACTGCCTTGATACGGAATCACTGACGAGCCCCCCTTGTGAACGATCGGTTGTGAAGCTCCACCCGCCCATTTCACCAGCCCTGCTGAGGGAGTCGCCATGCCCCAAGAGCGCGCAGCGCGAGACATATCCGCCGTCACGGATTTCCTGCTAACCCGTTTTGCCGAGCTGTTGGACCTGTCCGCGAACTCGGTGGACCGGTGGGCGCCGATGCACCGGTACGGACTGGACTCGCTGAAATCGGTGAACCTCGCGGCCGCCCTGTCCGAGTTCCTCGGCTGGCAGGTCCCGGCCACCTGGATGTGGCAGTACCCGACCGTCGACGGCCTGGCCCGGGCACTCGTCGAGGGCCCGCGTGCCGCGGAGCCCGCCCCGACCACCCGGCGCCGCACGCCCTCGCACGAGCCCGTCGCGGTCGTGGGCATCGGCTGCCGGTTCCCCGGAGGCCCGGACCCGTCCGCGTTCTGGCGGCTGCTGGTCGAGGGCGGCGACGCCGTCGGACCGGTGCCGGGCGCCCGCCGCGAGCTGCTGAACGACCGGGTGCGCTGGGGCGGGTTCATCGACGGCATCGACCGCTTCGACCCGCTGTTCTTCGGCATCTCGCCCCGCGAGGCCGTCCAGATGGACCCGCAGCAGCGCCTGATCCTGGAGCTGTCCTGGGAGGCGCTGGAGGACGCCGGCATCGCGCCGCACAGCCTGGTCGGCAGTGACACCGGCGTGTTCATGGCCTCCTGTTGGGGCGACTACGCCGCCCTGGCGCACTACCGCGGCCCCGACAGCCAGATCACCCCGCACACCGCGACCGGCATGCACGACGGCATCATCGCCAACCGCGTCTCCTACATCCTCGGCCTGCAGGGCCCCAGCATGGCCATCGACTCCGCCTGCGCGGGCTCGCTGATCTCGGTGCACGTGGGCTGCCAGTCGATCCAGCTGGGCGAGAGCGACCTGGTGCTCGCCGGTGGCGTGAACCTGAGCTTCGTCTCCGACTACTACACCGCCATGGACGCGATGGGCGCACTCGCCCCGGACGGCCGCTGCAAGTCCTTCGACGCCCGCGCCAACGGCTACGTCCGCGGCGAGGGCGCCGGCGTCGTCGTGCTCGCCCCGCTGAGCGTGGCGCTGGAGCGCGACCTGCCGGTGTACTGCCTGATCAAGGGCAGCTCCTCCAACAACGACGGCCTGAGCAACGGCATGACGGCGCCCAACCCCCAGGCGCAGGAGAAGATGCTCCGCACCGCCTGGCAGCGGGCCGGCATCTCCCCGGACCTCGTGGACTACATCGAGTGCCACGGCTCCGCGACGCCGCTCGGCGACCCGATCGAGGCCAACGCCATCGGCGCCGTCCTGGGCGGCGACCGCCCGCAGCCGCTGCGGCTCGGCTCGGTCAAGTCCAACGTCGGCCACCTGGAGGCGGCCGCCGGGATCGTCGGCCTGGTCAAGCTCGCGATGTCGATGCGCAACGGCGTGCTGCCGCCGAGCCTGCACTACACCGCGCCGAACCCGCAGATCCTGTTCGACGAGTACAACCTCACCGTCCAGGACCGGCTGGAGCCGTGGCCGCGGCACTCCGACGCCCGCCGCGGCGGCGTCAGCTCCTTCGGGTTCGGCGGCTCGATCTGCCACGTCGCCGTCGAGGAACTGCCGCGCCCCGAGGCCTCGCTCCTGCTGCTGGCCGCGGACTCCCGCGAGGCGCTGGCCGAGCGGGCCCGGGCGCTGCGCGACGCGACCGACCTGCGCGCGCTCTGTCGCCGCACGCCCGGCGACGGCCCGTTCCGGCTCGCGGCCACCGCCCGCGACATGGCCGAACTCAGGAGCAGCCTCGACGCCTTCGGCAGCGGTGCGCAGTCCCCCGGGCTGAGCGTCGGCGAGCAGGCCGGCCGCCGGCCGCGGGTGGCGTTCCTGTTCTCGGGCAACGGCTCGCAGTGGGTCGGCATGGGCCGGCAACTGCTCGCCGGCCAGCCGGTGTTCCGCCGGTCCATGATGAAGTCCGACAAGCGGATGCGGGAGCTGCTCGGCTTCTCGCTCGTCGAACAGCTGCTGGCCCCCGACGGCCGCCTCGACGACATGGACGTCTTCCAGCCGCTGCTGTTCTCCCTGCAGGTCGCGCTGGCCGAGACCTGGCGCTCGCTGGGGGTGGAGCCGGACGTCGTCGTGGGGCAGAGCGTCGGCGAGTTCGCCGCCTCCCACATCGCCGGCGCCCTCGACTTCGACGACGCCTCCCGCCTGGCCGCCCACCACGGCCGGCTCCTCCAGCTGCTGGCCGTGGGCCGCGGCGAGGGCATCGTGGTGATGACCCCCGCGGACGAGGTCCGGCCGCACCTGACCGGCGGGCTCACCCTCTCCGGCTACAACGGCCTCAACTCCACGCTCGTCACCGGCACTCCGCGAGAGATCGACGACCTCGTCGAGCGGCTGACCGCGGCCGGCGTCACCAACCACCGGGTGCGGATGGGCCACGCCCCGCACTCGGCGCTGGTCGACCACGTCCTCGCCCCGCTGAAGGTCGAGCTCGACGGCATCAGGCCCCGGAGCACCCGCATCCCGATGATCTCGACGGTCACCGGCGAACTCGTCGACGGCGCGGAGCTCGGACCGGACTACTGGGCGGACAACCTGCGCCGGGAGATCCGGGTGGTCGACGCCCTGACGAAGCTGCGCGACCACGACGTCGACGCGGTGATCGAGCTCAGCCCGCACCCCCTCCTGCTCAAGTCGGCCTCGGAGATCCTGCCGGCGACCACCCTGCCCTCGCTGCGGCGCGGCGCCGACGAGGCCTCGACCCTGCTCGGCTCGCTCGGCGCCCTGTACACCGCCGGGCACCCCGTCGCGGCCCACCCCTTCCTGGCCGGCGACCGGGGACGGCACGTCGCGCCGAGCCCGGGCGACGCCGCGGCCGACGGGCAGCTGCACCTGGTGCCCGTCACCGCCCGGACCGCGGGCGCGCTGACCGACACCTGCCGCGAGCTGTCCAACCACGTCGAACGCGACCCCGGCCTGCGGGTCTCCGACCTCGCCTACACCCTCGCCGCCAGGCGCACCCACCACAGCCACCGGATCGCGCTGTTCGCCCGCAACCGGCAGGACGTCCTGGACGGACTCGCCCGGGTCGCCGCCGGGCAGCCGCACCCCGACGTGGTCACGGGCACGGTCTCCGGCAACGCCGACCGGCGGGTGGCGCTGGTGTTCTCCGGCGGCGGCACCCAGTGGGTCGGCATGGGCCGCGAACTGCTGCGCTCCCACGCCGGCTTCCGGGCCTCGATGCACGCCTGCGACACCGCCGTGCGCGCGGCCGGCGGCTTCTCGGTGCTCGACCACCTCGCCGCCCCCGCGGAGGAGGCCCGGTACGAGGAGATGGACTTCCAGCAGCCCGTGCTGTTCGCCCTGCAGGTCTCGCTGGCGAAGGTCTGGCTCGACCTGGGCATCGAGCCGACGGCCGTCGTCGGACACAGCCTGGGCGAGGTCGCGGCCGCCTGCGTGTCCGGCGCGCTGTCGCTGGAGGACGCCGCCCGGGTCGTGGTCTCGCGCTCGCACCTGCTGGAGCGCAAGGCCGCCGAGGGCGCCATGATCTCGGTCGACCTGCCGGAGGAGGAGCTGCAGCCGCGGCTCGCCCCGTACGCCGAGCACGCCGCCGTCGCCGTGGTCAACAGCCCCACCAGCGCGGCGGTCTCCGGCTCGCCCGAGGCCGTCGACGCCCTGGAGGCCGACCTCAAGCGGGACGGCGTCTCGGTCCGGCGGATCCGGGTCGAACGGCCGGTGCACAGCCCCGGCATGGACCCGCTGATCGAGCCGCTGCGCGAGAGCATCGAGGGCATCACCCCGCTGGCGCCGGCCATCCCCTTCCACTCCACGGCGCTGGCCGACACGGTGAACCCGGTCGCCGACGTCGACTACTGGGTGCACAACCTGCGCAACCAGGTCCGGTTCGCCGAGACGATCGGTGCGCTGGTCGACCGGGGCGTCTCCACCTTCATCGAGATCGGCCCGCACGAGACGCTGCGCGGCGCGGTCGAGGAGATCGGGCTGTCCCGCGGCGTCCAGGTGCACGCGATCAACTCCCTGCGGCGCGAGGAGAGCGACGTCCGCTGCCTGCTGGGCGCGGCCGCCTCGCTGTACGTCAGGGGCCTGCCGCTGACCTTCGACCCGCTCTTCGCCGACGACGTCGAACTCGTGGAGACCCCGCTCGTCCAGTGGCAGAAGGAGCGCTACTGGATCGACACCGACACCGAGCCCCGCGGCGCGGCGGCGCCCGCCCCGGCCGTCGGGACCGCGGCCGCGGCCGCGACGGTGGCCGCTCCGGTCGAAGTCCGGCCGGCGGCGGCGCCGGCCACGGCGGACCGGCCGGTGCCGGAGGTCGTCCTCGCCGAACTGGCCGACGCGCTGGGCGTGCCGGTGAGCAGGTTCGACGAGAACGCCGGTCTGCGCGACTTCGGCCTCGACTCGATGCTGGCGATCCGCCTCGTCAACAGGATGCAGGCGGTGCTCGGGCACCGGGTGTCGCCGGTGGTGTTCCTGGACGGGCGCTCCATCGCCGAGGTCGTCGGCCACTTCGTCGGGCTCTCCGGCGGACCGGCCGCGCCCGCCCCGGCGGCACAGGCGCCCCAGGCGCCCGCGGCGGCGGCCCGGCCCGTCCCGGTCCCCGAGGCCGCGCCGAAGCGGTCGTTCCTGGAGGACCTGTCCGAACTGGACGCCGAGGAGCTGGTGGAGGAGCTGGACGCGCGCGGGCTGCTGGAGGCCACCGACGCGCCGGCGCTGGAGCAGCTGCGCGCCGAAGGCCTCGGTCTCGAAGTGGCGCCGGCCTCGCACGGCCAGGCCTCGCTCTGGTTCATGCAGATGGTCGCGCCGGACGCCGTGCCGTACAACTTCATGGTGACCGCCCGGATCCGGACGGCGGTCGACGAGGAGGCCCTGGAGCACGCCGTCCGGGCCGTGCTGGACCGGCACCCCGCTCTGCGCACCGTCTTCGTGGAGGCGGGCGGCAGCCCGTACCAGGTCGTCCTGGACGAGCCGGTGTACGAGTTCCTCGTGGTGGACACCTCCGACCTGGACGACGAGCAGGCCCGCGAGGAGCTGGCCCAGTACGGGCACGAGCCGCTCGACATGGACAACGGGCCGCTGGTGCGGATCGTCCTCATGCGGCGCGGACCGTCCGACCACTACCTGATGGTGCTCGTCCACCACATCGCGTCGGACGCGGCCTCGGCCGACGTCATGATCCGCGAACTCCAGGAGTACTACGACGGCGCCGACCCCGCCCGCAGCGCGCCGGTCGCCCCGTACACCGAGTTCGTCGAGTGGGAGCGGCAGTGGCTGGCCGGTCCGGCGGCGGAGGCGGCCCTGGACTGGTGGTCGCGGAAGCTGGCCGACCCGCCCGCCCACCTCGACCTCTCCAGCAAGGAGCGGCCGCCGGGCGTCACCTACGAGGGCCGCGACATCGCGTTCCGCTGGAGCGCCGAGGAGACCCGCCTGCTGCGGGAGTTCGCGGTGCGCGAGGGCGTGTCGGTGAGCACCGTCGTGCTGGCCGGGTTCTTCGCCACGCTCAACCGCGCGGCCGGGACCGAGGACTCGGTGCTGGCCACCGCCATCGCCCAGCGGTCCGAGCCCGGCTGGGAGTCCGCCATCGGCTACTACCTCAACACCGTGCTGGTGCGGGCGAACCCCTCCGGCGGGCGGAGCTTCCGCGAGCTGCTGAGCGAGGTCCACGCCTTCTCGCTCGGCCTCTTGGAGCACATGAACTACCCGCTCGACCTGCTGGCCTCCCAGCTGAAGCCGCCGCGCGCCGAGGGCCGCTCCCCCTGGTTCGACGTGGTGGTCAACTGGCTGTCCTCGGACGCCTTCCCCCGTTCCGTCAAGCTCTTCCACGGTGTCGGCGAGACCATCGCCCCGGACGGCGCGCTGCCGCTCGAACCGCTCCAGGTGCGCCGGCACCTCGCCAAGTTCGACCTGGAGATCTCGATGGCCGACATCGACGGCAGGGTGGCCGGCCACGTCCAGTTCAAGCCGAGCTACCTGGAGCGGCGGACCGTGACGGCCCTGCTCGCGCTGTACCGCACCGTGCTCTTCGACTCGATCGCCCGACCCGACCAGGCCCTCGGCGACATCGCGCCGACCGGCCTCCCCAAGGAGACGGACAAGTGACCGAAACCCTGCACTCCGAGTTCATCGCCCAGGCGGTCAAGAACCCCGACGCGACCGCGGTCTACTCCGACGCCGGCGTCCTGACCTACGGCGAGCTGAACGAGCGGTCCCGGGTGCTGGCCGAGCGGCTGGTCGCCGACGGCGCGGGCCCCGGCGTCCCGGTCGGCATCTGCGTCGAGCGCACCCCCGACCTGCTCGTCGCCGTCCTGGCGGCCCTGCGCTCCGGATCCTGCTACCTGCCGCTGGACCCGAACTACCCCGCCGACCGGCTGACCTTCATGGTCCAGGACAGCGGGACCCGCCTGCTGCTCACCACGCCCGCGTCCCGGGCCAGTTGCCCGCCCGGGCCGACGGTCGTCGTACTCGGGGACGGCGTGACCACCGAGGCCGGCGCGAAGCCCGTCGCGGTCGTGCCCGAGGACACCGCGTACGTCATCTACACCTCGGGCTCCACCGGCAGGCCCAAGGGCGTGGCCGTCCGTCACTCCGGCGCCGTGGCGATGCTCGCCGAGATGGACCGGGTCCTGGAGGGCTGCGACCTGAGCGGCGTCTCGGCCGCCAGCTCGATCTGCTTCGACCTGTCCGTGATGGAGATCTTCAACGCCCTGTGCCGCGGCGGCGCCGTGGTGCTCGTCGAGAGCGCCGTGCACCTGCCGGAGAGCCGGTACGTGGACCGGGTCACCCACCTGTCCGTCGTCCCGTCGGTGATGAACGGCCTGCTCGACGCCGGCGCCCTGCCCCCGAACGTGCGCTCGATCGTGTTCGGCGGCGAGGCCCTGCGCCGCAAGCTGGTCGACCGGGCCTACCAGGAGACCGGCGCCACCCGGGTGTTCAACGCCTACGGCCCCACCGAGGGCACCGTCTTCTGCTCGTTCGGGCTGGTGCCCGAGGAGGGGACCGACGAGCCGACCATCGGCCCGCCGACCACCACCGACCTGGTCTACGTGCTCGACGACGAGCTGAAGCCGCTGCCGGTCGGCGAGGCCGGCGAGCTCTACCTCGGCGGCGTCGGCCTCGCGCACGGCTACGTCAACCGGCCGCGCACCACCGCCGAGCGGTTCCTGCCGGACCCGTTCCGCAGCGGCGAGCGCATGTACCGCACCGGGGACGTCGTCAAGTTCACCGAGAGCGGCGAACTCCAGTTCCTCGGCCGCTCCGACCACCAGGTCAAGCTGCGCGGCTACCGGATCGAGCTGGAGGAGGTCGAGGCCCGGCTGACCGCCTGCCCCGAGGTCCGGGAGGCCGCCGCCACCGTCCGGGGCAACCGGCTCGTCGGCTACGTCGTGCCCGCGGGCGACGGCGCGCCGCAGGACGGCCCCCGGCTGGACCCCGCGCTCCAGAGCGCCGTCACCGGCAGGCTCGCCGTCGAACTGCCCGACTACATGGTGCCCGCGACGCTCGTGTTCCTGGACGCCCTCCCGCTGGGCCCGGGCGGGAAGCTCGACCGCAACGCGCTGCCCGAGCCGCCGGCCGCCGACACCGACGGGCCGCTGACCGCCGCCACCACGCCGACCGAGATCGCGCTGTCGGAGATCTGGGGCCAGCTGCTCGACCTCGAACCGTCGACCATCGACGTGCAGTCCGCCTTCTACGACCTCGGCGGCGACTCGCTGCTGCTCGTCCGCCTCGCCCGGCTGATGACCCGGCGCTTCGACCGCCGCGTCCGCGTGCCCGACCTCTTCAGCTTCCGCGACATCGCCTCCCTCGCCCGCTGGCTCGACGACGAGTTCGGCGCCACCCCTGAGGTGGTCCAGTCGGCCCGTCAGCGGGCCGGCGCCCGCCGTGCCGCCCTGCGCGGCCGCGGCGGCGCCACCGGCCGCTGAGTCACGCCCCCTACCCGACACGAAGCAGGAGCCTTCCATGACCGACAGCCCCGAGCAGGAGTACGACCCGGGTGACGTGGCCATCATCGGCATGTCCCTGCGGGCACCGGGTGCCCGCACCAAGGAGCAGTTCTGGGACATCCTCGTCAACGGCCGGGAGACCGTGTCCTTCCTGGCCAAGGAGGACATCCACGTCGACGAGACCCTGATCCACAGCCCGTTCTACGTACGGGCCTGCGGCGTGCTCGACACGTACGACAAGTTCGACCCGTCGGTGTTCGGCATCAGCGACCGGATGGCGGCCGCGATGACCCCGGAGAACCGGCTGTTCCTGGAGAGCGCCTGGGAGTCGCTGGAGGACGGCGGCTACGACCCGGACCGGCTCAAGGCCGAGATCGGCATGTACGGCGCCAACAACCCGCAGACCGCCGCGCTCTACAGCTCCCCGCCGGACCGGGTGTCGGTCGGCCCCGAGGCGATCGAGGCCAGCCTGGCGTGGTCGCCGGACACCATGACCTCCAACGCGCTGTACTACATGGGCCTCACCGGCGAGGCCGTCACCGTCGCCGCCGTCTGTGCGGGCTTCCACTACTCGGTGCACCTGGCCTGCCAGTCGCTGCTGCTGGGCCAGAGCGACATGGCGATCGCCGGCGGCTCGATGGTCCGCCTGCCGCACCCCCGCGGTCACCTCTGGGAGGAGAACCGCATCCTGTCGAAGGACGGCCACTGCCGCCCGTTCGACGCCAACGGCACCGGCACCGCGCTGTCCAGCGGCGTGGTCACCGTGCTGCTGAAGCCGCTGGGCCAGGCCGTCGCCGACCGCGACCACGTCTACGCCGTGGTCCGGGGCTCGGCCGTCAACAACAACGGCGTCAGCGCGATGGCCTACGGCCTGGCCCAGCCCGAGCGGCTGAGCGCCTGCATCGCCGCCGCCATGGAGGTCGGCGGCGTCACCCCGGACACCGTGTCCATGTACGAGGCCAACGGCCTCGGCCTGCCGATGACCGACGAGCTCGAAGTGCACGCGGCGACCATGGCGTTCGGGAAGCAGACCGCGACCACCTCGATCGGCGGGGTCAAGGGCAACGTGGGCCACGGCGGCGTGGTCTCGGGCGGCTTCGGCGCGATCAAGGCCGCGCTGTCGCTGTACCACAAGACGCTCCCGGCGACGATCAACCTGACGGAGGTCAACCAGGACCTCGACTTCCCCAGCACCCCCTTCGTGCCGCAGATCGAGGGCGCGGCCTGGGAGCCGGAGGCCGGCATCCGCCGCGCGGGCATCACCTCGATCGGCGGCGGCGGCTACAACGCCCACCTGCTGCTGGAGGAGGCGCCGGCGCCCGCCGAGCGCGCTCCCGAGGAGGAGGGCCGGCCGCGGCTGGCCACCCTGTCCGCCCTGGACGACGACGCGCTGGGCCGCCAGCGCACCCGCCTCAAGGAGTGGCTGGAGGCGAACCCCGGCCTGCGCCTGGACGACGTCTGCTTCACCCTCAACCTCGGCCGCAAGGTGATGGCCCGCCGGTGGGCGGCCGTGGTCCGCAGCCGCGAGGAGCTGATCGCGGCGCTGTCCGACGACGCCGCCCGCGGCGCGGCCACCACGACCGCCGCCGCCCCGCGGACCGACCCGGGCGCCTTCTCGCGCAACGACAGCGGGATCGTGCCGGCGGGCCGGGACCACGAGGCGCTGTCCGACCTGGCCGCCGCCTGGGTGACCGGCCAGCAGGTGGACTTCGACGCCCTGCACCTCGGGGAGGCCGGCCGCCGCGTGCCGCTGCCCACCTACCCCTTCCAGCCCCGCCGGTTCTGGCGTACGGACTGGTGAGCATGAGCACACCGGCACTGGACACCTTGGACCTGGGAGACCCGGCCACCTTCGCGGACCACGACCTCGTCGGGTTCTGGCGCACCCTGCGGGACACCGCACCGATGCACTGGAACCCGCCGGTCGGCGGCCGCCGGGGGTTCTGGGTGCTCTCCCGCTACGACGACATCATGGCCACCTACCGGGACAACGTGAACTTCACGTCCCAGCGCGGCAACGTGCTCGTCACCCTCCTGGAGGGCGGCGACGCCGGGGCCGGCCGGATGCTGGCCGTCACCGACGGACCCCGGCACCTGGAGCTGCGCAAGATCCTCCAGCGGGTGCTCTCGCCGAGGGTGCTCGACGAGGTCGCGCAGACCGTCCGGGTCAACACCCGGCAGTGGATCCGCGAGGCGGTCGAGTCCGGCGGCTGCGACTTCGCGGAGCAGATCGCCAGCCGGATCCCGATGACCACGATCTCGAACCTGCTCGGCGTGCCCGAGCGGGACCGGGACTACCTGCTCTCCCTGACCAAGACCGCGCTCTCGGCGGACGACGAGGACGTCGACGAGGTCGACTCCGAGATGGCCCGCAACGAGATCCTGATGTACTTCATGGACATCGTCGAGGAGCGGCGCGAGTCACCGGGCGAGGACGTCATCAGCATGCTGATCGGCAGCGCCATCGACGGGGTGCCGCTGACCGACGAGGACGTCGTGCTGAACTGCTACAGCCTGATCATCGGGGGCGACGAGACCAGCCGGCTGACGATGATCGACTGCGTCCGCACCCTCGCGGCCCAGCCCGAGCAGTGGCGGCGGCTCAAGCAGGGCGAGGTCGCCGTCGAGACCGCTGTGGACGAGGTGCTGCGCTGGGCCTCGCCCACCATGCACTTCGGGCGCAGCGTCGAGCGGGAGACCGAACTGCACGGCGTGCGGCTGCGGAAGGGCGACATCGTCACCCTGTGGCACGCCTCCGGCAACCGCGACGAGCGGGTCTTCGCGCGGCCCGAGGAGTTCGACCTCGGCCGCACCCCCAACAAGCACCTGGCCTTCGGCTACGGCCCGCACTTCTGCGTCGGCTCGTACCTGGCCAAGGTGGAGATCGCCGAACTGCTCAAGGCCCTGCGGGACTTCACCGTCGGCTTCGAGCAGACCGACGAGGCGCTGCCCATCCGGTCCAACTTCCTGACCGGGTTCTCCACCATGCCGGTGCGCTTCGATCCCGATCACTCCGGACTGAAAGAGGTCGACCGATGAGCGGCAACCCCTTCGACGGCGGAGAGGGCGACTGGCTGGTCGTCGTGAACGCCGACGAGCAGTACGCGCTGTGGCGGCCGCACCTGGCCGTCCCGGACGGCTGGCGGATCGTCCACTCCTGCCCGGACCGTGAGGGTGCCCTCGACTACGTCGAGCAGCACTTCACCACCGCGGTGGGAACGCCGGCGGCCTGACGGCGACCCGACGGCGACCACCACCCGAACCAGCGACCGCAGGAGTGCGGATGAACATCTACATGTCAGGACAAGGGGCGTTCGCGGTTCAGGTCGCGGAAGCCCTCCTGGACAACGGTCACAAGATCGTCGGCGCGGCCGCGCCCCGGCTGCGCAAGGGCAAGTCCGACGAGAGCGACGCGATGGCCTGGGACCGCCTGCGCGCCTGGGCGTTCCCCCGGGACATCCCCTGGACGGACTCGGCCGAACTGCGCGCGATGCACATCCCGGACGGGGTGGACATCATCGTCGCCGCGCACTCGCACGCCTTCCTCGGCCGCAACACGCGCGCCAGGGCCACCGTCGCCACCATCGGGTACCACCCCAGCCTGCTGCCGCTGCACCGCGGCCGGGACGCGATCCGATGGACCATCCGCGACGGCGACAAGGTGACGGGCGGGAGCGTCTACCACCTCACCGAACGCACCGACGGCGGCCCGCTCGCCGCCCAGGAGCACCTGTTCGTGCCCCCGGGCTCGACCGCGCAGAGCCTGTGGCGCGACCACCTGGCTCCGCTGGGCGTGCGACTGCTGCTGAAGGTGGTCGCCGACCTCGCCGCGGACCGGCGGATCGAGGTCCCCCAGGACGAGAAGCTGGCGACCTGGGAACCCGCGATGGACACCCAGCCGCTGTTCAAGCCGGAACTGATCGCCCTGCCCGGCAACACCCGGGTCGACAGCAACAAGTGGGCGCTGCACGAGGGGTGACGACCGGGCCCGACGACCGGACGGGATCGATCCGGTCGACCCAGCAGGTGCCCCCGGGTGTTCGGCACTCCGGGGGCACCTGCCGCGGCGTCTTCCACCGCTGCCGCCGTCCCGCGCGCGACACCCCCTCCCGCCCGGGAGGGGGCCGGGAAACGGCACGGCCCGACACCGGCGCCGTGCCCGAAGCTACGATGGTTCCCCGGCGGCCGACCCCGTGCAACCAGCGCCGCCCGAACCGGCAGTGGTGGCGCAGGAGGCCAGGTGGCGCAGGAGGCGGAGATGGCGGGAGCCGGGGCGAGTTCGCTCGCCGAGAAGATCGAGACGCTGTTCCGCACGGTCCGGCGCCCCAACCGGGAGCAGTACAGCAACGAGGACGTGGCGCGCGCCTGCCGCGAGGCCACCGGCGAGACCTTCTCGGCCACCTACCTGTGGCAGCTGCGCACCGGCAGGCGCGACAACCCGACCAAACGTCACCTGGAAGCCCTGGCACGGTTCTTCCAGGTCTCGCCCGCCTACTTCTTCGACGACCGCTCCGAGGAGATCCTCGCCGAACTCGCCCTCCTGGAGGCGCTGCGGGACGCCGGCGTCCGGAACATGGCACTGCGGGCGGTGGAACTCTCGCCCGAAGCCCTGGACACGGTCTCCGATGTGATCGAGACTATCGCTCGCCGGGAGGCTGCCAGGGGCAAGCCCTCCCGGTGAGCACGACGCGGTGCCACCGGGAGGCACCCCGCGACGGCTGACCGGCCACGCCGGCCCCGGCGGACAGGTGAGGCGCGCATTGCGGTGGATCCGACGGCACGGCGGACTGATGCGGCGCTGCCGCGCGATCAGCGACTCGCTCGAACTCCCCGACCCGTTCGACGCCGCCGAGCTCGTCGCCCGCCTCGCCCGCGACCGCGGCCGGCCCATCGACCTGATCGCCGTACCCGCACGGCCCGGGGCGCCGTGCGGACTGCTGGTGACGACCGGTCAGGCCGACTACATCGTCTACGCCGAGGACACCAGCGAGGTGCACCGCCAGCACATCCTGGTGCACGAGTACGCCCACCTCCTGCTGGGCCACACCGACGGCACCCCGGCCGACCCGGGACTCACCCGCGGCCTGCTGCCGCACCTCTCCCCGGCACTGATCGGGAAGGTCCTGGGACGCACCGTCTACCTCGAACCGCAGGAGCAGGAGGCCGAATTGCTCGCCTCGCTGATCCTCAAGCGCGCCCTGCTGCCCGGCGGCCGGCCGTCCGGCGCGGAGCCCCGCGACGCCGAGTGGGCGCACCGGCTCTCCCCCCTGCTGGGCACCCGCCGCCCGACCGGCCCGCATGACTGACCCCGTCCTCGCCCTCGCCGCGGCCTTCCTGCTCGGCCTGGGCACCTACCGCTTCCTCGCGGGCCGGCGCCGCGGCCGCTCGCCGGCCCTGCTCTTCACCTGCTGCTTCGCCTGGTGCTTCGGCGCCTTCCTGGCGCTGACGGCCGCCCGGGCCAGGGTGGACATCGACCACGGAACCGGCCTGGCGGGCCTGTCCGGCATGCTCACCGACCACCTCCGGACGGGCTCCGCCGGATTCCTCGCACTGACCGCCGTCGCGCTGCGCCGCCCCGAGGCCGACGCCCGCGCGCTGCGCCGCCGCTGCGTCGGCACCGCCCTCGCGGTCCTCGCCGCGACCGTCCTGTTCCTGCTCGCCCGGCCCCGGGAGGACGGCGGCCAACTGGTGGCCACCGGCGCCCTCGGCCCCGTGGCGCTGGCCGGCTACGACCTGGTCATCACCGGCTACGTGGCCGGCTGCCTGGTCACCCTGCTGCGCCGGACGACGCACTGGACCCGCCGGGCCGACGACACGGCCCTGCGCACGGCGCTCGGCCTGGTCACCCTCACCACCGCCGTCGGCCTGATCTGGGCCGCCTGGGGCCTCGACGACGTCCTCGGCGCCCTGCGCACGGGCCGTCAGCTGACCACCGAGGACCCCGTCTCGCTGGCGCTCGGACGCGTGTGCGCGATCCTGCTGCTGGCCGGCGCCACCACGCTGCTGTGGGCGCGCGCCGGGCGCGCCGCCCGGCGGTGGCGGGCCGCGTACCGCGGCTACCGGTCGCTCGGGCCGCTGTGGCGGGCCCTGCACGCGGCCTTCCCGCAGATCGCCCTCAGCACGGGCCGGATCACCAGCGGCCGGGTCACCGCCGGCCGGATGCCTCCCGCCGACGCCGAACTCGCCCTCTACCGCCGGGTCATCGAGATCCGGGACGGGCTGCTGATCCTGCGCCGCTACCGCACGGCCGAGGACTCCTCCGCCGATGCCGACACCGACGCCGCCGCGCGGGCCGAGGCCGTCCGGATCGCCGCCGCCCTTCACCGCGCCCGCACCCGGGCTCCCGACGGCCCCCTCCGCAGCGGCCCGCCGCCGGCCGAACCGCACCTGCCGCACACCGGCGGCATGGAGGCCGAGACCCGCTGGCTGGGGCAGATCGCCCGGGCGCTGCGGACCCTGCCGCCGCTGCCGGCCGGCCCGGCGGCGGACCGGAGCCCGGACGCGGCGCCTTCCGCTCCTTAATCGGCTTTTCCCGGAACCCGATTCGGCATTTCCGATTCACCGACCTGACGACAACTTGACCGCAACAAGGCCGAGTTATTCCGCCGAAGAAATCTGACGAACAGCCAGGCGGAAAGAGTGGAAATGTCCCGAGGACCGCTCCCCCTCGGTCGCGACGCGCCCGGGAACCGTTCACCCCCGCACCGGCGTCCCGCTTCCGGGGCACGTCGGTGACCGACCGTGGCCCCCGCTGCCGCCCGGACCGCGTCGCCTCCATCCGTGACACCCCGGGTGACCAGCACCGACAACCAGGGGATGGGATGCCCGCCACTCGCCGCGGCGCCGCCTCGAAGCTGTCGGTCACCGTTCGCCGCCGCCACCCGGAGGCGAGAACACTCCGCGACAGCGCTCCGGGCATGTGACTTCCGCCACAGCACATCAAGTGGTTTGTCCGGTTTTACCTGCGCTGCTCCCCTTCTGACGACGCATCGACACGGGCGTGCGTCCGCGCGGTTTTCTCATGAACCTTTGACACCTGATTAAGCGTCCATAAAGATCCGCTCAAACTTCGCCCACATATCGGAAGTCGGAGCTTACGCACAGTGAGAACAGCAGCAAGACGGTCGGGCAGTCTGCTCGCCGCGGCACTCGCCGCGGTCGCCCTGACCGCGACCGCGGTGGTGCCGGCCGCCGCCGCGACCGGCGGAACGCCACCGCCCGGCCTGACGGGCTCCCAGGACACCGCCGAGAGCCTGGCCGTCAAGGAGGCCACCCACAGCGGCAAGCCGGTCGAGGTGCTCGCCAAGCGCAGTGAGACCAGTGACACCGTCGCCCAGCCCGACGGCAAGCTGAAGACCACCACCTACGTCCAGCCCAAGCGGGTGCGCAAGAACGGCGCCTGGGTGGACCTCGACCCGACGCTGCAGTCGCTGCCCGGCGGCGCCGTCGCCCCCAAGGGGTCCACCGCCGACCTGCGGTTCTCCGGCGGCGGCAGCGAACCGCTGGTCACGATGGCCCGGGCCGGCAAGGAGCTGAAGCTCAGCTGGCCGAAGCCGCTGCCCAAGCCGACGGTCAACGGCGCGACCGCCGAGTACGCGTCGATCCTGCCGGACGTGGACCTGCGGCTGTCCGCCACCAGGACCGGGTTCACCCAGGTCATCGTGGTGCACACCGCCGAGGCCGCCAAGAACCCCGAGCTGGACCAGCTCCGGCTCGGCCTGCAGGGCACCGGCCTGACGGTCAGCCAGGAGGCGGACGGCACGCTCAAGGCGAAGGACCCGTCCGGCGGCGGCACCGTCTTCGAGGCGCCCGTCCCGGTGATGTGGGACTCCTCCAAGCCGGCCGCCGTCACGCCGGACGCCCCGGCGACCACCACGCCGAACGCCCCGGCAAACGCCCCGGCCGCCGCCCCGAAGACGTTCAAGGCCGCCCCGCAGGCGGCACCGCAGGCCGAGGCCCCCGCCGCGGCCCCCGCCCCGGGCGCTCCCGCCGCCGGTCGGAACGACCTCGCCGCCGCCGGCTACGGCGACCTGCCCGGCGAGGGCGCCAAGATGACCCGGCTCAAGGTCGACCTGCCCAAGGACGGCCTGGTGCTGTCGCCCGACCAGGGCATGCTGGACGCCCCGGACACCGTCTACCCGGTGATGATCGACCCGGCGTGGAACACCCCGCACGCCGGTGACTGGGCGGGCGTCTCGCGCAGCTACCCGAACCAGGCGTACTGGCACTTCACGTACAACAGCAGCTACGTCCACGACTGGGGCGTCGGCTACTGCGGCGACACCTCGCGGTGCGCGCCGACCGACGTGAAGCGGGCCTTCTTCCAGGTCTCCAACCCGTTCGTCGGCAAGCAGATCCTCAGCGCCACCTTCGGCACCTACGAGAGCTGGTCGTACTCCTGCGACGCCCGGCCCGTCGAGCTGTGGAACACCGGCTACATCTCCCCCGGCCTGAACTGGAACGGCCAGAACGCCTCCGGGTTCTGGAGCCGCTACCTGCAGACCATCAACACCGCGAAGGGCTGGAGCGGCAGCTGCCCCGGCGGCTGGCTGGAGTACGGCCAGGACGGCGCGGTGCGCAACCTGGTCCAGGACGCCGCCAACTGGGGCTGGCCGACCATCAGTTTCGGCCTGAAGGCCCAGAACGAGGGCGACACCCTCGCCTGGAAGCGCTTCACCGACGACGCCTACCTGTCGGTGTACTACAACCTGCGGCCCAACCAGATCCCGATGTCCGACATGACGATGTCGCCGGGCTCGGTCTGCCAGTACCCGGGCATCAAGATCAACAAGATGCCGCAGGTCACCACCCGGGCGAGCGACCCGGACGGCGAGGCCATCGGCGTGCAGTTCGCGGTCGGCTGGGACGACGGCAGCGGCCTGCGCCGCCGCTGGTGGTCCACCGGCTCGGAGGACGCCGCACCGGGGTGGGACACCTTCAAGGCCTCCGGCTCGATGTTCTCCTGGCCGCTGCCCACCGGCCTGCCGCAGAACCTCCAGCTCGACTGGGAGGCCCGCGCCTGGGACGGCGCGCAGTGGGGGCCGTGGTCCTCCGACGGTGACCCGACCGGCTGCTACTTCATCGTCGACACCTCCGCACCGGACGGCCCGGCGATCACCTCGGACGCCTACCCGGGCTCCAAGGACGCCACCGCCGCGCTCCCCTGGACCGACGGCGTCGGCAAGAACGGCTACTTCACCCTGAAGTCGGCCGCGACCGACGTGGTCAAGTACCAGTGGGGCCTGGACACCTCGCCGTCCGCGGCCAACGAGATCGCCACCGGCGGCGGCGCCGGACAGACCGTCCGCGTCCAGCCGCAGACCGCCGGCGTGCACTTCCTCTCCGCCCGGGCCGTCGACGGCGCGGGCAACGCCTCGCAGCCCGAGACGTACTACTTCAACGTGCTCTCCGGCCAGACCCAGCGCACCGGCTGGTCGATGGACGACGCCGCCGGCGGCACCTCCGTCGCCGGCACCGGCGGCAGCTTCGAGGCCACCCTCGGCTCCGGCACCACCCCCGGGGCGCCCGGCCACCTCGCCGAGGGCCTCGCCTTCGACGGCACCGCCAACGGCTACGCCGAGACCCAGGGCACGGTGCTGAACACCACCCGCGGCTTCGCCGTCTCCGCCTGGGTCAACCTCGCCGAGAACACCCGCAACCGGGTCGCCGTCAGTGAGAACGGCAACTCCGCGGCCCGCTTCGCCCTCGGTACCTTCGGCGGCAAGTGGACCATGTGGACGTCCAGTCGGGACAACCCCACCGACTACGCCCTCGAAGCGGCGAGCTCCGACGCCCCCGTGGTGCTCGGCCAGTGGACCCACCTGGTCGGCGTCTACGACCCGGTGGCGAAGACCAGCACCCTGTACGTCAACGGCGTGCCCGGCACCCCGGTGAACGTGGTCGCCAACTGGGACGTCCACGGCGCGCTGGAGTTCGGCCGCTCCAAGTACTTCGGCAACTGGACCGACCCGTGGAAGGGCTCGGTCGACGAGGTCCGGCTCTGGGACCGCTCCCTGAGCAAGGCCGAGGCCGCCGACGTCGCCGCCGACAAGCAGCTCGCCACCGGCCTGCCCGCCACCTCGGTCTGGCACCTCGACGGCGCCTCCGCCAAGCCGGTCGGCACCGCCGAGACCGACAACCTGACCGCCTACAGCGGCGTCGCACTCGGCCGGCCCGGCATCGCCGACAAGGCGATCCACCTGGACGGCGTCGACGACTACCTGCGCGGCACCCGCCCGCAGGTCGACGGCAGCCGGGACTTCTCGGTCTCCGCGTGGGTCAAGCTGCCCGCGCCGACCCCCGGTGACACCACCGCGAAGATCGCCGTCACCCAGATCGGCCAGCACAACAGCGAGTTCTCGCTGTACTACTCCACCTACTGGAAGCGCTGGGCCTTCGGCCGCTACAAGGAGGACACCTCCGCCGACACCCTGGTCCGCACCTGGCAGCCCGACTGCACCCCGGGCACCCAGATCAACGGCGCGCCCTGCTTCGCCGGCACCACCGGCGAGTGGACCCACCTGCTGGGCGTCTCCGACACCGCCGCCAAGAAGCTGCGCTTCTACATCAACGGCTTCCTGGTCGGCGAGTCCGACTACACCCAGAACGCGCCGTGGGCCAACCCCGGCCCGCTGCAGATCGGTGCCGTCAACCGCGAGGGCGCCAACGGCGAGTTCTTCGGCGGCGACATCGACGACGTGCGCCTCTACGACCGCGTCGTCACCGGCCCCGAGGCGAGCGCGATGGTCCAGCAGCGCCCGCAGCTGGCCGGCCGCTGGAAGCTCTCCTCGGCCACCGGCACCCCGGCCGTCACCCCGGACGAGGGCCCGGCCAAGGCCGGCGCCCAGCTCGGCGGCGGCGCCTCGATCAAGGCCGACGGCGGCGTGCTGCCCGCCCCCGGCACCCTGCTGCTGGACGGCTCCACCGGCTACGCGGCCACCGGCTCCGTCCCGCTGCACACCGGCCAGAGCTTCACCCTGGCCGGCTGGGCGAACACCGCGGGCGTCCCGACCCGGGACATGACGGTGCTGTCCGTCGCCGGCGCCAACAACAGCGCGGTCACCCTGCGCTGGCACGCCCTGGGCAAGGACGCCAACGGCCAGCCCACCGGCCAGTGGCAGGCCGAGGTGCGCGACTCCGACGCCACCGGCGCGGTCCGCACCCTGACCGCCCACACCCCGGCCACCTCCGTCCTGGAGAACTGGACGCACCTGGCGGTCAGTTACGACGCCTTCGCGGACCGGCTCGCCCTGTACGTCGGCGGCCAGATCGAGAACCAGGGCTGCCCGGACGGTTCGACCGGCTGCACCCCGCACATCTCCTGGACCGGCGCCCCGCAGCCCTACGAGGCGACGGGCGGCGTGCAGTTCGGCCGCAACCGGGCGGCCGGCGCGTGGGGCGAGTACTTCTCCGGTGAGCTGGACGACGTCTGGCTGTACCAGGGCGTACTGAGCCCCGCGCAGATCACCAAGCTCGCCGACTACAACGTCGAGCTGAACACCTCCACCGGGGTCTGATTCCCCCCTCCGTTTCGCGGGCCGGGCGGCTTCCTGCCGCCCGGCCCGTGGTCCGTCACACCCGTTTTCTCCCCGAGGAGTTGTCCCACCCATGAGCAGGAAGAGGTCGGTGCCGCGGCCGACCCGCACCAGAATGTCCGCGATCATCGCGGGCACCCTGGTCGGGTCGCTGCTGCCGGCACTGCCGCTGGCCGCCGTCGCGGCGGCCGCGGAACCGTACACCAAGCCGTCCGCGGTCTCACCCGAGAAGCCCGTCAAGGGCTCCGACGCCAAGGCCAGGGGCCGCAAGGCCGACACCACCGTCAGCAGGACGGACGGCAAGCAGGGCGCCCTGCCCGGCGCGGGCAGCGCCACCGTCGACGTGCCCGGCGAGAAGGGCAAGGCCGTCAAGGCCGGCAAGCTGCCGGTCGCGCTCTCGTCCTCGGGCGCGGCGGGCAAGGCCAAGGTCGAGCTGCTCGGCCAGGACGCCGCCGCCAAGGCCGGGGTCAACGGCCTGCTGCTGACCGTCACGGGCGCCGACGAGAACAGCGGCCTGGCCGTCGACTACTCGTCCTTCGCCCAGGCCGCCGGCTCCGGCTTCGGCTCGCGCCTGAAGCTGGTCCGCCTGCCCGAGTGCGCGCTCACCACGCCCGACCTGCCCGAATGCCGGGTGCAGACCCCGCTGCCGGGCGGCAACGACGTGGCGAAGCAGACCGTCGCCGCCGACGCCCTGACCACGGCCCCGGCCGGGTCGATGCGCCTGCAGTCCGCGCCGGGGGCGATGGTGCTGGCGGCCACCACCGGCAGCGCCGGACCGAGCGGAGACTACAGGGCGACGCCGCTGTCGAGCGCGTCGTCCTGGTCGACGGCGCTGAACAGCGGCGCGTTCACCTGGTCCTACGACATGCCGCTCACGGCGATGCCGGGCGGGCTTACGCCGAAGGTCGGCCTGTCCTACAACTCCGGTGCGATCGACGGCCGCACGGCCAACAGCAACAACCAGGCCTCCTGGGCCGGTGACGGCTTCGACCTGTCGCCGGGCTTCGTCGAGCGCAGCTACAAGGCCTGCGCCGACGACGGGGCGCCCAAGACCGGCACCAACAACCCGGGCGACCTGTGCTGGGGGACGGACAACGCCACCATCAGCTTCGCGGGGCACTCGGGTGAGCTGATCCCGGTCTCCGGCGACGAGTGGCGGATCAAGAACGACGACGCCACCAAGGTCGTGCGCGTCCGCGACACCGGCCGCGGCAACGGCGACAACGACGGCGAGTACTTCCGCGCCACCACCACCGACGGCACCACCTACTACTTCGGCTACAACCGCCTGCCGAACTGGTCGGCGGGCAAGCCGGAGACCAAGTCCGTCTACACCGTGCCGGTCTACGGCAACAACGCGGGCGAGCCGTGCAACGGCGCCGACTTCGCGTCCTCGTGGTGCCAGCAGGGCTGGCGGTGGAACCTGGACCTGGTGGTCGACGCCCACGGCAACGACATCACCTACTGGTACACCCCCGAGACCAACAACTACGGCCGCAACCTCAAGGCCACCGACCGCACCTCGTACGTGCGCGGCGGGCGCCTGGACCACATCGAGTACGGCCAGCAGCAGGGCGACCTGTACTCGGCCACCGTCAAGCCGATGGGCCGGGTCGACTTCGGCACCGCCGAACGCTGCCTGGAGACCGGCGCGGGCGTGTGCGACCCGGCGAAGATCGACGCCAACCGGCAGTACTGGTACGACACCCCGTGGGACCAGAACTGCAAGGACGGCACCGACTGCACCACGCAGTACTCGCCGACCTTCTTCACCCGCACCCGCCTCACCCAGATCGCGGCCAAGACCCTCCAGGCCGACGGCAGTTACGCCACCGTCGACACCTGGGACCTGACCCACAAGTGGGGCACCGCCGACTTCGACTACCAGCTCCTGCTGGACTCGATCAAGCACACCGGGTCCTCCACGACCCCGTCCGTCGCACTGCCGAAGACCACCCTCGCCTACAAGCAGATGGCCAACCGGCTCGACAAGGTCGGCGACGGCCGGATGCCGTTCATCAAGCAGCGGCTCGGCACCGTCACCGACGAGCAGGGCGGCCAGCTCGACGTCAACTACTCGGCGGCGGCCTGCGACTGGAACAACCTGCCCACCCCGCAGTCCAACACCACCCGCTGCTTCCCGCAGATGTACCAGGCCTCCGACGAGACCCCGGTCACCACGGAGTGGTTCAACAAGTACGTCGTCGACGCGGTCATCGCCACCGACCGCACCGGCGGCGCCCCCGACATGGTCACCCGCTACACCTACCTCGGCGACGCCGCCTGGCACTTCGACGACGAGGACGGCCTGACCAAGGACAAGCTCAAGACCTGGTCCCAGTGGCGCGGCTACGCCCGCACCCGGGTGGAGACCGGTGGCGTCACCGGCATGACCACCCAGGCCGACCACTGGTTCCTGCGCGGCATGGACCAGGACCGCAACAACCCCGCTGACAAGAACGGCAAGCGCGGCGTCACCGTCGACGACGGCCAGGGCACCGTCCTGACCGACGACGACGCCTGGGCCGGCTACGAGTACCGCACCGAGCAGTACGACAGGCCCGGCGGCGTGATCCTCGGCAAGAACGTCAACACGCCGTGGAAGAAGGAGACCGCCAAGCGCGTCCGCGACTGGGGCACCACCACCGCCAACATCACCGGCACCACGGTCACCCGCACCTTCACCTCGCTCGACAAGGGCACAGGCAGCAGCTGGCGCGAGACCCGTACCAACAACACCCGCGACGGCTACGGCCGGGTCACCTCGGTCGAGAACCAGGGTGACGTCGCGGTCCCCGACGACGACACCTGCACCCGCACCACGTACGCCGACAACGCCGGCACCTGGATCCTCAGGAGCGCCACCCGTGTCGAGGTGGTCGCCGCGAACTGCGCCACCGACGTCAACCGGGACACCCGGGCCGACGGCACCTCGGCGGTGCTCTCGGACATCCGCTACCGGTTCGACGGCCAGGGCTTCGGCGCCGCCCCCGCCAAGGGCGACATCACCCTCATCCAGACGCTCAAGTCCCGCACCGGCAACAGCGCCACCTACCTGGACCACGCCGTCGCCTACGACGGCTACGGCCGTCCGCTGAGCAGCACCGAGCTGGCCTCCAGCACGGTCTACGACCTCAGCGGCGCCACCAACCCGGTCACCACGGCCTCGCCGAACGCCCGGACCAGCACCACCGCCTACACCCCGGCCACCGGCCGGCCCACCAGGACGGTGGAGACCACCCCGCCCGCCAAGGCCGGCGACGCCACCACCACGCAGACCACCACCACGGACTACGACCTGCTGCGCGGCCTGGCCGTCGACACGATCGACGCCAACAACCGCCGCACCGACACGCTCTACGACGCCCTCGGCCGCACCCTGAAGGTCTGGCTTCCCGACCGCTCCAAGGCCACCGGGCAGACCCCCGACCAGGAGTACGCCTACACGGTCGCCGACAACCAGATCGTCTCCGTCGCCGGCAAGACCCTCAACGAGGACGGCTCCCAGCAGACCGCCTACACCCTGTACGACGGCCTCGGCCGCTTCCGGCAGGGCCAGGCCCCGGGCGACAACGGCGGCCGCGTCATCGCGGACACCTTCTACGACGAGCGCGGTCAGACGGCGCTCGCCTACTCCCCGTACTACGCCACCGGCGCGCCCTCCGGCACGCTGCGCAACATCGACGACACCGCCGGCCTGGAGACCCAGGCGGCAACGGAGTACGACGGCCTCGGGCGGGTCGTCAGGACCACCGCGCTCTCGGGCAACGGTGTCGGCACCCCGCTGGCCACCACGCTCACCGAGTACGGCGGCGACCGGGTCACCGTCACCCCGCCCACCGGCGGCACCCCCACCACGACCGTCTTCGACGCGGTCGGCCGGGCTGTCGAGCTGCGCCAGTACAAGTCCGCCGCGCCCACCGGCGCCTACGACTCCACCACCTACGGCTACGACCCGGCCGGCAACCTCTCCAGGCTCACCGGCCCCGCGGGCAGTGTCTGGACCTGGCAGTACGACCAGCTCGGCCGGCGCACCAAGGCGGTCGACCCGGACTCCGGTACCACCACCAGCACGTACAACGACCGCGGCGATCTGACCGGCACCACCGACGGCGGCGGCAAGACCGTCGCCACCGCCTACGACAACCTCTCCCGGCCGATCGAGACGCGCGACGGCTCGGCGACCGGCCCGCTGCTGACCTCCCGGGCGTGGGACCCGGCCGGCAACAAGGGCCAACTGTCGTCCAGCACCCGCTACAGCACGGTCGGCGGCACCACCTACCAGTACAAGACCACCTACTCGCTGTTCGACACCCTCGCCCGGCCCACCCGCACCACGGTCACCATCCCGTCCGTCCCCGGCCAGGAAGCCCTGGCAGGCAGCTACGTCAGCGGCACCATCTACCGCCTCGACGGGCAGGCCAAGTCGATCGCGTACCCGGCCGTCGGGAACCTGGCGGCCGAGTCGGTGGCGTTCACCTACGACGCGCTGCACCGGCCCACGGCCGCCGAGGGCCTGACGAAGTACCTCACCAACCAGACCTACAGCCTCACCGGCAAGCCGCTGCAGTCCACGCTCAGCAACGGCACCGCCGGCAAGGACGTGTACATCACCAACGGCTACGAGTGGGGCACCCAGCGCCTCGCGTCCAGCCGCACCGACCAGTACGGCGTCACCGGCGCCACCCGCGCCGCCGCCTACACCTACGACCAGGCCGGCAACGTCACCTCCGTCACCGACACCTCGCGCTCCGGCACCGACCGGCAGTGCTTCCGCTACGACTCCCTGGCCCGCCTCACCGAGGCCTACACCCCCAGCACCGGCGGCTGCACGGCCCCCAGCGGCACCCAGCTCGGCGGCCCCGCCCCGTACTGGACCAGCTGGACCTACAACACCAACGGCACCCGTGCCACCGAGACCCGGCACGACACCACCGGCAACACCGGCCAGGACGCCACCACCACCTACAGCTACCCCGCCGCCACCGCGGCCCGACCGCACAGCCTGAGCTCCACCTCCACGGTCACCGGCACGGTCGGCGCTCCGGTCGTGGAGAGCTACGACTACGACACCGCGGGCAACACCACCGGTCGGCACCTCAAGTCGCCGTCCGGCAACCAGGCCGGCGACCAGGCCCTGACCTGGGACTCCGAGGGTCGAGTCGGCCGACTCGCCGCGACCGTCCAGACCACCAACGGCAGTACCACCACGACGACCAACCAGACCACCGACTACCTCTACGACGCTGTCGGCAACCGTCTGCTGGGCCACACCCTCGACACCGCCCAGCCGGCGGCCGAGAGCTGGACCCTCTACCTCGACCGCGTCGAGCTGAAGCTGGTCAAGGGCGCCGCCAAGGCCACCGCCACCCGCTACTACCCGCTCGGCTCGGCCACCGCGGTCCGTACCGACGACAACCGCCTGACCTTCCAGGTCAACGACCACCACGGCACTGCCGAGATCGGCGTCGACGCCACCACCGGCGCCGTGGACCAGCGCCGCTCGCTGCCCTTCGGCGGCAGCCGCGGCACCAACCCCGCCACCTGGGCCGGAACCCGGGGCTTCCTCGGCGGCACGGCCGAGCCCACCGGCCTCACCCACCTCGGGGCCCGCGACTACGACCCGGCCACCGGCCGGTTCATCAGCGTGGACCCGGTCCTGGCCGGCACCGACCCGCAGTCGCTGGCGGGCTACACGTACAGCAACAACAACCCGCTCACCCTCAGCGACCCGTCCGGGCTGCGGCCCGACGGCACCTGCGGCGGTACGGCCCAGTGCCGCACCCCCGAGGGCCAGCTCGTCCAGGACTACTGGATGCCGGTCAACGGCGGCGACTGGGTCGTCGAGACCGTCAAGAGCGTGAAGTCGGTCCTTCCCGGCGGAGTGCAGATCACCACCGGCAAGACCGACTTCAACAAGCTGATCCAGCAGACCAACAAGAACCTGAAGATCCTCCAGAAGCAGCGTCACCGCTTCGGAGAGGACCCGGACTCCGACGCCCACGACTACGTGGCGGCGGCGCTGAACGCCTGCCACATGATCAAGGAATGCCAGAAGTCCCCGATCTACAACGAGCTCTGGGACCAGCTCAAGAACTGGCAGTTCGAGAACATCGCCATGTTCGGCCCGGGCGAGATAGGCGCCGGCGCCGGTGCCCTCGGCAAGGGCCTGGCCAAGTTCAACAAGTCGGCCAAGCCCAAGCCGGCCGCGGCCGAGAAGCCTGCACCCGGCAACCAGATCGCCATGTCCTGCGACAGCTTCCCGGCGGGCGTCGCGGTTCGGATGGCGGACGGGACGACCAAGCCCATCGAACAGCTGAAGGTCGGGGACCTCGTCCTCGCCACCGACCCGGAGACCGGGAAGACGGCCGCTCGCGAGGTCGACGCCACCATGGTGACCCCGGACGACGCCGACTTCACCACGCTCCTCCTCGCCGACGGCCGGGGCGAGGTCACCGCGACCGACCACCACCCGTTCTGGAGCGTCAACCGGGACGCCTGGGTCAACGCCGGGGACCTGACCACGGACGACACCGTCCGCAGCTCCGACGGCACGGTCTTCGCCCTGGCCCAGGTCCGACACTTCCACCTGGTCCAGCCCGCCCACAACCTGACGGTGCGGGACCTGCACACGTACTACGTGCTGGCAGGGAACACGCCGGTACTGGTTCACAATTCCGGACCGAACTGTTTCACCACCAACTCCTCCCAGGTGGCGGCCACCCCTCGTGGACGGGCTCCGGAGTTTCACGGCGGAACCATCACTCAGGACCAGGCCATGGACTTTGCCGAACGTTGGCTCGGGGCCGGGTACCGGGAAGAGGGAGTCGGCCGGTACGTGTCAAGTGATGGCAGTCGTATAGTTCGTTACGGAAAGCACGAGACTACGTCGAAGAGCCATCACATCCACTTCGAGGCGGTCGAGAACGGCCGAGTGGTCGAGAACACGAGTGTGGAGATCAGGCCATGAGTGCACCTGTGCCGGCCGTCCTTGACGGCGCTTCGGTCGAGCTGTACGCGCCGGTGGGAGACGCGCAGCGGCCCACCGGCCGGACCAGGCACTCTATCGACAGCCTCGACGAGAAAATCTCCCACCTGGCGATCGCACGGTACGACGGAGAGTCTGATTACTACCTGTTCTACTGCTCTGCGGACTGGGAAGTCCTGACGGACACGTGCCATCCCACGCGGCAGGAGGCAATCGAGCAGGCGGACTTCGAATTCGAGAACGTGGAGTTCGCTCCGCGCCCTACGGGTTCTGAGCGGGGTTAAGAGAGAGCCCCACCCCGCCCCACCCCTACCGTTGCACTGAGGAAGCCCCACCGGATCGTTTCCGGTGGGGCTTCTTCAGGTCTTGACGGCAGTAGCTGAAGAATCCGCTCGCACGGGGCATGGAGGGGTCAGATCGGCAGGTTCCAGCCCGGTCCGTCCTCGCTTCCGATCCAGACCCGCTGCCCGGTCGGCGAGACGGTGAGGCCGAAGCCCTCCTGGTGCGGCTCGCCGGCCCGCTGCCAGGCTTCGACGGCGCTCTCCACCTGGTCCCAGAGCCGGAGCGGGCCGCGCTGCACCACGGTCCACCCGCCGCCGGGGACGGGCGCGGTCCGGGCCTGCGATCCGGTGGCCACGTCCCAGAGGATCTGGTGCCCAACGGCCCCCATCCGTTCGGCCGAGGGCGCCGCGAGCTGGGCGACCCAGCTGCCGGTCCAGGTGCTGATGACCTCGGGGTCGATCCGGGACGGCCGTTCGTCCCCCGGGAGCAGGGAGATGCTCTGGCGCGGCGGTCGGTCGTGCGGGCGGGCGATCATGAAGCTGGTCCAGCCGGGCATGAACCGGCCCGTTCCCTCGCCGGGGGCCGTGACGACCAGGCGGACGAGTCCGAAGCCGAACCCCCACCCGGAGAGGGTGGCCAGGATGACACCGCCGGGCTTCACCTGGTGCAGCCAGCCGGGCGGCAGGTACCGGACGGCACAGGTGGCGATCAGCCGGTCGTACGCGCCCTCGCCGCCGTCCGGGTCGCCGATCAGCCCGTCGCCGACGATCAGCCGGGGAGCGAACCCGGCCGCCCCGATCGCGGCGGCGGCACGCTCGGCCACCAGCGGGTCGTACTCGATGCTGGTCAGGTTGGCGTCCCCGAGGCGATGCGCGCCGAGGGCGGTCGAGTAGCCGGTGCCCGTGCCGATCTCCAGCACCCGGTGCCCGGCCTCGACATCGAGCTGCTGCCACATGCCCAGCACCAGGGACGGCAGGGTGGAGGACGACGACGGCGTCCCGGTCACGGTGCCCCCGGTCACGTCCTCGGGGCGGACATGACCGTCGAGCTGGGTGATCAGCGTCTCGTTCGCGTAGACCTGCTTCAGCCACCCGGGGTCGGTCCGGTGCACGGGCCGGTACGCGGTCGGGTTGCTGCCCGGGACCGGCACGAAGAACGACCCGACGAACAACTCCCGCGGCACGGCGAGCGCGGCGGCCCGCCACGCCGGATCGCTGACCGCGTCGTCCCCGGTGAGGCCGTCCACCAGGGCGGCGCGAAGCCGGTCCGATGTGATCACGAGTCGGAGCCCTTCTCCAGGAGGTCGGCGATCGCGCGGGCGATCGCCGAGGTGGTGTCGACACCCTGCCAGGCCCGGGGCCCGCTGACGTGGCATTCGGAGAAGGACCACTCACAAGGGGTGGTCACCAGAAGATCGAACGCGCCGTCAACCAAAGCCGGGGCCGCTGGGACGGTACGGTGATGCGCACCGCGGACCTGCTGCGCGAAAACGGGTTCGACGTCGACGACGAGCTGTGGTCGGTGGACGCCTCCGACTGCTCCCCGTGCGACAACAAGGTGCCCGACAGCCACTGACACGACGCTGGAGTGCCTCCGGCCCCCGGACTCCACCTGGGGGGGCGGGGGCACCGCCTTGGTTTCCTTCGACACAGAGGACGTCACGTTGCCCGTACCGCACGACATCGAGGCAGAACGCCAACTGTGGGACGCCTATGCGGGGAGCGCCTTCAAGGAGGATGCCGACCCCGTCTTCTGCTGGTCGCAGTACCGCGGGCACGGACCGGGCCCGGAACTGCTGGACGATCCGGCGACGGTCTTGGAGCTGGGATGCGGCACCGGGCGGGCGGCGGCCTTCCTGGCGCAGCGGGGCGTCGAAGTGACCGGGGTGGACCTGTCCCCGGTCATGGTCGCCAACATCACGCAACGGTGGGGTCATCTCGGGGCACGGTTCGTCTGTGCCGAAGTGCTGGACCATCTGCGCCGCCGCACGGAGACGTACGACGCCGTCTTCTCGATCTTCGGGGCGGTCTGGTTCACCGACCCGGAGAGGCTGCTGCCGCTGATCGCCAAGAGGCTGAATCCGGGCGGGGTCCTGGTCTTCTCGCACCCCCCGGCGATCCCCGGCGCGTACGGGCCGCAGGGCATGTACAAGGGCGGGTTCGCGGGCCCGGCGATGTTCACCTACCGGTACAGCTACGAGCCGGCCGACTGGACGCGACTGCTGCTGACGGCCGGGTTCACGGACCCGGATGTGCGAGTTCTCGACGCTCCCGAGCCCGGCCACATCGGAACCCTGATCGCCCGCGCCGTAGTCGCGTGACCTTCGAGAGCGGAGCGGCTCCACGACCGGCGCCGAGGAACCCCACGCCGCCCGGAATAATCCGCTGGCGCAATGCTCGCGGAGGATCGAGGCTGGTCAGCGTGCCAGAACCCAAGTATCAGATCCGCGCCCTCCACACCCCCTCCACGGTGACCGTCTACCAGGCGTACGCCCCGGAGATCGGGCTGCCCGCCGCCCGGGACGGCCGCTTTCCGGCGGCGTGGAAGAGGGACCGGATGACATGGATCAAACCGTCGTTCCTCTGGATGATGTACCGCTGCGGATGGGCGAAGAAGGAAGGACAGGAGACCGTCCTCGCGGTCGAGATCACCCGCGAGGGCTTCGAATGGGCCCTGGAGAACAGCTGCCTGTCCCACTACAAGCACGGGCTGCACCCCGACCAGGCCACCTGGAAGCGGGAGTTGAGGCGGTCGCCGGCCCGCGTACAGTGGGACCCCGAACGCGGCCTGCATCTGGAACCGCTGCCCCATCGGTCGCTTCAGCTCGGCCTCACCGGCGAGGCCACCGAGCGTTATGCGGACGAGTGGATCGTCTCGGTGGAGGACGTCACCGCACTCGCGCACACGATCCACGCCCACGTGCGGGCCGGGGAACTGGAGGAGGCCCGGAAGCTCCTGCCCGCCGAACTCCCGTACCCGTCGGGCGACACGCTGCTGACCCACCTGGGCGCCTGAGCCCGGCCTGTGTTCTTCTCGTGTACCGAGTTCCCGGTCAGCCTTGGCCCGGGAACTCGCCGTCCTGAACGGCCGCCACGAATGCTGCCCAAGCAGCGGCCGGGAAGACGAGGGCCGGGCCGAGGGGGTCCTTCGAGTCACGCACGGGAACGAGGCCGGGGAATCCGGGGGCCACCTCGATGCAGTCGCCGCCGTTGGGAGCGCTGTAGCTGCTCTTCCGCCAGTCGGCTGCGGCGAGCTCGTTCCGCGTCATCCTTGTACCCTTCCAGCGCATCACGGATCAGCGCAAGCGAGTTACTCCCTGAGAGTACCTCGCTGCGAAGCCGATCATAGGCGCGCCGGTGCGCGGCTACGACTTCCGGATCGTTGCTCGGATGCCCTCGGTCCAAGCTCTCCGAGTAGACGTAGTTCTGCCCATCAGGCATCTCCAGTAGAACCATCGACGTAGGGATGACGGTCCTACGATCCGCGAACGGTGCAATCTCAATGATCACGTTTGACAGTTCTGAGATGGCCAGCAGGTGCTCCATCTGCCGGCTCATCACCTCGGGCCCGCCGATTACCGTTCGAATCGTGCTCTCGTCGAGAACAGCCAGGAGCAGCGGGCCGTCCTGCACGAGGAACCGCTGCTGCCGAGCCAGACGGGCAGCCGTGCGTTCCTCAATGAGTGCCGTCGAATTGCCAGCGGCAAAGAGCGCCCGCGCATAGTCCTGGCACTGCAGCAAGCCATGCATATAGCCGCACTGGTAGACCCGGGCGCCGAGCGCCTCGGCCTCCGCGTCGACATGACTCTGGAACCAATCCGGATGCTCGACCCCCGCGCTCCAGTCCACCCGGTCCCAGAGCCGCTTCAGCGATCCGCCTGTGTCGAGCAACAGGTCCGCTTGCACGACCATGTCCGGCGGCATGCGCCGCTGGCCGGACTCGTACCTGGTGATGTTCGGCCTGGTGCAGTGCAGCAGCTTCGCCAACTGCTCCTGCGTGTAGCCGGCCATCTCCCGGTAGAACCGCAGCTCTTCGCCGAAGATCCGCGCCGAACTGGCCGTCACTTCGCTCTTGAGTCGCCGGTGTGCCATGCCTGACCCCCAGACGTACCGCGTGTGCGTGGTACCTGATTTCGGCCATCACCGTACCTCTGCGACCCGGATCATTGAGACCGGAACGCAATCATCTGCATGCGCAGCGTGATTGTGCGCGCTCCTGTCGCACGCCCCTCCGCCCCCAGAGGTACATCGTCATGCTCACTGCTCGTCGCCCCCGCATGTTCGTCGCGCGCCTCGACTCCCGTATCGAGTCCACGCCTCTGGCGCGCTACCTGCTCCGCGCGTACCTCTCCGCCCTCCCCGCGGGCGACCGGTACTCGGACACCGCCGAACTGTTGCTCGGCGAGTTGTTCGCCAACGCCGTCCAGCACTCCGACGCCCCCGACGACTGCCACATCGAGGTCCGCTTCACCGTCACCGGCTCCCGTCTGCGCCTGGAAGTCCACGACGCCGGCACCGACCACCCCACCCTCCACACGCCAACCCCAGACGACGAACACGGCCGAGGCCTGCTCCTCGTCGACCGGCTCGCCGAACGCTGGGGCAGCGCCAACCGCCCCGGCGGCATCGGCAAGTACGTCTGGGCCCACATCGCGCCCGCCCCCGGCCCCGCCCTCGTCACCGCCTGAAAGTCCGAACCCCCCATGCACCTCACCACCCTCGCCGGCCACGCCCTCTCCCGCGGCCGCACCCCCGCCGACACCTACGCCCTCCTCGCCCGCCGCACCCACAAGCCGGTGCCCTCGGCCCGCGCGGTCTGCCTCGCCCTGACCATCCCCCTCGCCGAGACCGTCCGCCGCCTCAGCGAGTGCCACGACGCCCTCCTCGCCAACCCCCGCACGGGCTCCGAGACCGACACCGGCGAACTCCTCGAAGCCCTCGGCGTCTTCGACGTCCCCGCCTCCCTCACCGACACCGAACTCACCGTCGTCGACCACTTCCTGACCGCCATCGACGCCATGGGCGGCATCCGACCCGGCCACCACCACGGCCTGCACCGCTGGTTCACCACCGGAAACCTC
Source organism: Kitasatospora sp. NPDC127067 (assembly GCF_042724755.1). Classification (NCBI taxonomy): domain Bacteria; kingdom Bacillati; phylum Actinomycetota; class Actinomycetes; order Kitasatosporales; family Streptomycetaceae; genus Kitasatospora; species Kitasatospora sp. NPDC127067. The sequence continues at coordinate 37,717 of NZ_JBHXEM010000086.1, forward strand.
ACCGCCGCCTACCTCTCCCTCGCCGCCGCCCGACCCCTCCTCCGCACCGGCAACCCCACCCTGTACTGGACCACCCTCGTTACCGCCGGCGAACTCCTCACCACCACCCCCAACCCCGACACCCGCCTCAAATACGCCCTCACCCACTGCCGCACCCAAGCCACCACCCGCCCGTAAGCGCAGGAAGTCGGCCCCACCGACTTCCTGCGCAGGGAGTGGTGGTGCACATGGCGTTGGGGGGGA
>NZ_JBHXEM010000087.1:0-12469 GCF_042724755.1 Kitasatospora sp. NPDC127067
GCGCGCCGGGCGGGGGGCGCCCGCCGGGGGGGGGGGGGGGGCGCGCCCCCGCGGGCCCCCAATGCCCTCCCCGCGCCGGGGGGGGGCGGGGGGGGGCGGTTCGGGGGTGGTGCGGGTCAGGCCTTGCGGAGCTGGAAGGCGAGGCCGAGGGAGTCGTCGGCGAAGGTCTCGGAGTCCCAGTCGGCCGCGCCGGCGGCGAAGTCGGTGGCGAGGACCTCCTCGGCGACGAGGGGGCCGTGTTCGGCGATGGCTTCGGCGGTCTCCTCCGAGGTGGCGCGCCAGCGCAGGACGATGCGGTCGGCGACGTCCAGGCCGGAGTTCTTGCGGGCCTCCTGGATCTGGCGGATGGCGTCGCGGGCGATGCCGAGCCGCTTGAGCTCCGGGGTGATGGCCAGGTCGAGGGCGACGGTGGCGCCGGACTCGTTGGCGACGGCCCAGCCCTCGCGCGGGGTCTCGGTGATGATCACCTCGTCGGGGGAGAGGGTGATCGGTTCACCGTTCAGTTCGACGGAGGTGGTGCCCGAGGCGCGCAGTTCGGCGGCCAGGCGGGCGGCGTCGGTGGCGGCGACCGCCTTGGCGACGTCCTGGACGCCCTTGCCGAAACGCTTGCCCAGCGCGCGGAAGTTGGCCTTGGCGCTGGTGTCGACCAGCGAACCGCCGACCTCCGCCAGCGACTCCAGGGTGGAGACGTTGAGCTCCTCGGCGATCTGCGCGCGCAGGTCGGCCGGCAGCTCCTCCCAGCCCTGGGCGGCGACCAGCGCGCGCGAGAGCGGCTGACGGGTCTTCACGCCGGACTCGGCGCGGGTGGCCCGGCCCAGCTCGACCAGGCGGCGGACCAGCGCCATGTGCCGGGAGAGCTCGGTGTCGATCAGCGACTCGTCGGCCTCCGGCCAGGTGGCCAGGTGCACCGAGGCCGGGGCCTCCGGGGCGACCGGGACGACCAGGTCCTGCCAGACCCGCTCGGTGATGAACGGGGTGAGCGGGGCCATCAGGCGGGTGACCGTCTCCAGCGCCTCGTGCAGCGTGGCGAGCGCGGCGGCGTCGCCCTGCCAGAAGCGGCGGCGGCCGCGGCGGACGTACCAGTTGGACAGGTCGTCGACGAAGCCCGACAGCAGCTTGCCGGCGCGCTGGGTGTCGTACGCCTCGTAGGCCGCGTCGACCTCGCGGACCAGGGTGTTCAGCTCGGAGAGCACCCAGCGGTCCAGCTGCGGGCGGTCGGCCGGGGCCGGGTCGGTCGCCGAGGGCGCCCAGTTCGAGGTGCGGGCGTACAGGGCCTGGAAGGCGACGGTGTTCCAGTAGGTGAGGAGGGTCTTGCGGACCACCTCCTGGATGGTGCCGTGGCCGACCCGGCGGGCCGACCAGGGCGAGCCGCCGGCCGCCATGAACCAGCGGACGGCGTCGGCGCCGTGCTGGTCCATCAGCGGGATCGGCTGGAGGATGTTGCCCAGGTGCTTGGACATCTTGCGGCCGTCCTCGGCCAGGATGTGGCCCAGGCAGACGACGTTCTCGTAGCTGTTCCTGTCGAACACCAGGGTGCCGATCGCCATCAGCGTGTAGAACCAGCCGCGGGTCTGGTCGATCGCCTCGGAGATGAACTGCGCCGGGTAGCGCTTCTCGAACAGCTCCTTGTTCTGGTACGGGTAGCCGTACTGGGCGAAGGGCATCGAGCCCGAGTCGTACCAGGCGTCGATGACCTCGGGCACGCGGGTGGCGGTGCCGCCGCAGTCGCGGCAGGCGAAGGTCACCGCGTCGATGTACGGACGGTGCGGGTCGAGGCCGCTCTGGTCGGTGCCGGTGAGCTCGGACAGCTCGGCCAGCGAGCCGACGCAGGTGAGGTGGCCCTCCTCGCAGCGCCAGATCGGCAGCGGGGTGCCCCAGTAGCGGTTGCGGCTGAGCGCCCAGTCGATGTTGTTGTTCAGCCAGTCGCCGAAGCGGCCGTGCTTGACCGTGTCCGGGAACCAGTTGGTGGCCTCGTTCTCGCGGATCATCGCGTCCTTGACGGCGGTGGTCCGGATGTACCAGGACGGCTGCGCGTAGTAGAGCAGCGCGGTGTGGCAGCGCCAGCAGTGCGGGTAGCTGTGCTCGTACGGCAGGTGACGGAAGAGCAGGCCGCGCTCCTTGAGGTCCGCGACCAGGGCCTCGTCGGCCTTCTTGAAGAACTGGCCGCCGACCAGCGGGACCTCGGGGGCGAAGGTGCCGTCGCCGAGCACCGGGTTGACCACCGGCAGGCCGTACTTGCGGCAGGTCGCGAGGTCGTCCGCGCCGAAGGCGGGGGACTGGTGGACGATGCCGGTGCCGTCCTCGGTGGTGACGTAGTCGGCGTTGAGGACGTAGTGGGCGTTCTCGATCTCGACCAGGTCGAAGGGGCGGCGGTAGGCCCAGCGCTCCATCTCGGCGCCGGTGAAGGACTCGCCGGTGGTCTCCCAGCCCTCGCCGAGCGCCTTGGCGACCAGCGGCTCGGCGACGACCAGCTGCTCCTCGCCGTCGGTGGCCACCACGTAGGTGACCTCCGGGTGGACGGCGGCGGCGGTGTTGGAGACCAGGGTCCACGGGGTGGTGGTCCACACCAGCAGGGCGGCCCGGCCGGCCAGCGGGCCGCTGGTGAGCGGGAAGCGGACGAAGACCGAGGGGTCGACCACGGTCTCGTAGCCCTGGGCCAGCTCGTGGTCCGACAGGCCGGTGCCGCAGCGCGGGCACCAGGGGGCGACCCGGTGGTCCTGGACCAGCAGGCCCTTGTCGAAGATCTGCTGGAGCGACCACCAGACGGACTGGACGTACGACGGGTCCATCGTGCGGTAGGCCTCGTCGAGGTCGACCCAGTAGCCCATGCGGGTGGTCAGCTCGGCGAAGGCGTCGGTGTGGCGGGTCACCGAGTCGCGGCACTTGGCGTTGAACTCGGCGATGCCGTACGCCTCGATGTCCTGCTTGCCGGAGAAGCCCAGCTCCTTCTCGACGGCGAGCTCGACCGGCAGGCCGTGGCAGTCCCAGCCGGCCTTGCGGGCGACGTGGTAGCCCTTCATGGTCCGGAAGCGCGGGAAGACGTCCTTGAAGACGCGGGCCTCGATGTGGTGGGCGCCGGGCATGCCGTTGGCGGTGGGCGGGCCCTCGTAGAACACCCACTCGGGGCGGCCCTCGGACTGCTCCAGGCTGCGCTGGAAGATCTTGTTGTCCTGCCAGAAGGACAGGATCTGGTGCTCCAGGGCAGGCAGATCCACCTGCGCGGGGACGGGGTTGTAGGAGCTGGCCATCGCGGCGTCTACCTCCGGTGGATGCGGGACTGGATCCTCCGGAGGGACGAGACGGCCCGGCCGTCCCGCGGTACCACCCTCCTTGGCCGCGGTGCTGCGTTCGCGGCCCTCTTGTTTGGGCTTGCTGCCGGGTCTAGTGGGCCACCGCGGCATCGCGGCGGCCGTTCTTCCGGCGGCTCCGGGGTGATCTTCCCGTCGTGCACACCCCCGGGCTCGCACCGTCCCCGGGTCGCTGGTGGCTGCGTACGTCGGTACTCGTCCCATCTGCGCCTTGCCCCGCCAGTGTATCGGCCGGGTGCGGCGGTTTGTCCAAACCGTTTCCCGGTGGGCGGTCCGGAGCACTCCGGGGGCGCTCCGGGAGCGTTCCGGGGGCGTTCGCCGAGGGAGGTTAGCCGGAGTCGATCTGGGCACAAATCTCTGAGCGCACGGGGCGTGACGGTTGGGACGGCTGCCTGGGTGGGAACGTTATGAGGCGTCGGTATGTCATGTTGTGACCGGTTTTGATCGGGATTATCGTTCCGGCACTGGAAGCCGCCGGGAACCGGCGGCTCGATTCGTTCGTAGATGGGGTCGAAAGCCATGGCTGAGAAGGGAACCGGCGCGGGCACCGCCACCAAGCGGGCACGCAAGGCCGTGGCGGTCGACCCAGGGGAGGGGCCCGTGACCACTACCGCACCGAAGAGCAGCACCGACACCGTCACCGCGCCGAGAGGCGCCGAGTCGGTGGATCCGGCCACGCTGCCGGTCCGGCCCGGCGAGGACCCGTGGACCGCCGAGGAGGTCCACGAGCTGCACGACGAGCTGATCAGCGACCTGGACCGGCTCCGGACCGAGATCGGCGCCGCCGAGGCGGCCATCTCCGGCCTGATGCGCGACTCCAACGACGGAGCCGGCGACGACCAGGTGGACGCCGGTACGAAGAACATCTCGCGGGAGAGCGAGCTGGCGCTGGCCAACAACGCGCGGGACAGCCTGGCCCAGACCGAGCGCGCGCTGGATCGGCTGGAGGGCGTCGGCTTCGGCACCTGCGAGTCCTGCGGGCAGGCCATCGGCAAGGCCCGGATGCAGGCCTTCCCCAGGGCGACGCTCTGCGTGCAGTGCAAGGCCAAGCAGGAACGCCGCTGAACCGGGCGACCGGAGCGACGCGCGGGGTCGGGCTTGCCGTACGCTCGACCCCGTAATGTCGCCCGAGTAACGTCGCCTGACGCGTTCGTGAACGCGGGCAGGCTGTCACCGGCCCACCACCCTCCCCCTCCTGCGGACCGGGGGAGCTCCATCGGCAGCGGAGCGGATCATCAGCACGCAAGGTTCCCCCCAGACCCGGGACGACGCCGTCCCGTCCCCCGCCGATGCCGTGGAGGTGCCCGTGGCGGAGCCGACCGGTGCGTCCGTGGACGACGCGGGGACCGAGAAGCCCAAGGGCCGGCGCCGGGTCGGGGTACTGCTGGTCGTGGCGGTGCTCGCCTTCCTGATCGACCTGGGCAGCAAGCTGCTGGTGGTCGCCCGGCTGGAGAACCACGCGGCGATCAAGGTGATCGGGGACGTGGTCACCTTCCAGGTCATCCGCAACTCGGGCGCGGCCTTCGGGATGGGGCAGGCGCTGACCGTCGTCTTCACGATGATCGCCTCCGCCGTCATCGTGGTGATCTGGCGGATCGCGCGCCGCCTGTACAGCCTGCCCTGGGCGATCGCGCTCGGGCTGCTGCTCGGCGGGGCGCTCGGCAACCTCACCGACCGGCTGTTCCGCGCGCCCGGCGTCTTCCGCGGGCATGTGGTGGACTTCATCTCCGTCCAGCACTTCGCGGTCTTCAACCTCGCGGACTCGGCGATCGTCTGCGGCGGAATCCTGGTGGTGCTGCTCTCCTTCCGGGGCAGCAACCCGGACGGGACGCTCCACCAGCAGGCCGACAAGGCGGAGAAGACGGAGCAGGCCGAGAAGTAGCCCCGGCCACCGGCGGGCGGGGGAGGGCCGCGTTTCCGGCATACTCGTACGGGTGAGTACCGCAGCGCAGATCCGCAGCCTCCCCGTTCCCGACGGCCTGGAGGGCGAGCGCCTCGACGCCGCCCTGGCCCGGATGTTCGGCTTCTCCCGGACCAAGGCCGCCGAACTGGCCGCCGACGGCAAGGTGACGCTCGACGGCGCCGCGGCCGGCAAGTCGGACCGGGTGACCGCCGGCTCCTGGCTGGAGGTCGAGATCCCGGCCCCGGCCGCGCCCGTGCGGATCGTCGCCGAGGCGGTCGAGGGCATGCGCATCGTCCACGACGACGAGGACATCGTGCTGGTCGACAAGCCGGTCGGCGTCGCCGCGCACCCCAGCCCGGGCTGGACCGGCCCCACCGTGATCGGCGGGCTGGCCGCGGCCGGGTACCGGATCTCCACCTCGGGCGCCGCCGAGCGCCAGGGCATCGTGCACCGGCTGGACGTCGGCACCTCCGGGCTGATGGTGGTCGCCAAGTCCGAGCGCGCCTACACCGACCTCAAGCGGCAGTTCCACGACCGGATCACCGAGAAGCGCTACCACACCCTGGTGCAGGGCCACCCGGACCCGATGAGCGGGACGGTGGACGCGCCGATCGGCCGGCACCCCAGCTCGGACTGGAAGTGGGCCGTCACCCGGGACGGCAAGCCGTCCGTCACCCACTACGACCTGATCGAGGCGTACCGGGCCGCGTCGCTGCTGGCGATCAAGCTGGAGACCGGGCGCACCCACCAGATCCGCGTCCACATGTCCGCGCTGCGGCACCCCTGCGTGGGCGACCTGACGTACGGCGCCGACCCGACGCTGGCCAAGCGGCTGGGCCTGACCCGGCAGTGGCTGCACGCGGTGTCGCTCGGCTTCGAGCACCCGGCGGACGGGCAGTGGGTCGAGTTCTCCAGCGAGTACCCGGAGGACCTCAGGAAGTCGCTGGACATCATCGCGGCGGAGAGCTGAGGTGGCAGCTGCCACCGTCCGGATCGTCGAGGGGGAGGCGGACCTGGAGCTCGTGCGGGCCGTCCGGCGCGAGGTCTTCGTCGTCGAGCAGAACGTGCCGGAGGAGCTGGAGTACGACGAGTACGACGCGACCTCGGTGCACCTGCTGGCCCTCGGGGCCGACGGGGCCGCGCTCGGGACGGCGCGGCTGATCTTCGGGGAGCAGGCGCGCGAGCTCACCGGCGGTGTCGAGGGGCGCGTGCTGCTCGGGCGGCTCGCGGTCGTCGCGGCGGCCCGGGGGACGGGCCTCGGGGCGGTGCTCGTACGGGCGGTCGAGGCCGCGGGGGCCGAGCGCGGCGCCGTGGAGGTCGAGCTGCACGCGCAGGTGCGGGCGCTCGGGTTCTACGAGCGGCTGGGGTACGTGGCCGAGGGGCCCGTGTACGACTCCGCGGGCATTCCGCACCGGACGATGACGCGGATGCTGTAGCTGTAGGCGTTCCGGGCGGACGGCGCCGCACCTCCGGGGGCGGGTTCCCGCTGGTCGCCCTTCGCTTCGCGCGGTTCCCCGTGCCCCGGTCGGGGTGCGGGGAACTCCTGCTTCCGGCGCGGGCGCGGCTCAGCCTTCGGTGGTGCGCAGGCGGGGGAGGGCGTGGGGGTGCTCGTCGCGCAGGTGGGCGATGAGCTGTTCGCGGATGTCGAAGCGGAGCCGGGCGGCGTCGTCCGGGGTGCGGGCCGTCATGGTGGCGCGGACGACGATGGTGCTGGGCGTGGTGTCGGTGACGTGCAGGGCCCACTCGTCGCCGTCCCACAGCGGGTGCCGGTCCAGGCGGGCGCGCAGGACGGCGCGCAGCTCTTCCATCGGGGTGGTGTGGTCGAGGTGGAGCAGCACGGCGGCGAGCAGGCCGGGGTCTCGGCGGGTCCAGTTCTCGAAGGGCTTGTTGACGAAGTACGAGACCGGGACGACCAGCCGGCGGTAGTCCCAGAGCCGGACCACCAGGTAGGTGAGGGTGATCTCCTCGACGGTTCCCTGCTGGCCGTCCACCACCACGGTGTCGCCGATCCGGACGGTGTCGCTGAAGGCGATCTGGAGGCCGGCGAAGAAGTTGCCCAGGGTGCTCTGGGCGGCGATGCCGGCCACGATGCCGATGACGCCCGCCGAGGCGAGCAGGCTGGCGCCGACGGTGCGCATGGCGGAGAAGGTCAGCAGCATCACGGCCACCGTGACCACGACGATCAGCGCGCCGGCCACCCGGCGGAGCATGCCGATCTGGGTGCGCACCCGCTGGACCCGGGCCGGGTCGTCGACGCGGGTCTCGTAGCGGCTGAGCAGCGCCTCCAGGAGGGCGGCCACCACGCGGACGGTGAGCCAGCCCAGCGAGGCGAGCAGGAACAGCAGGAGCAGGTGCTGGGCGCCGGCGTCGCCCTTCAGGTGGAAGATCCGCTGGAGCGGTCTGGCCGCGAGCAGCAGGGCCGACACGACGGAGAGCTGGAGCGGGATCCGGCAGCGGCGCAGCAGCGGCCAGACCGGGGCCGAGGGGTTGCGGGCGGCGATCCGCTGGAGGGCCTGGTCGACGATCCAGCCGATCGCCAGGGTGGCGGCGACGGTGGCGAGCAGCGAGATCAGCGGCCAGGGCATGCGCCGTACGATACTCGGGCACGGTGGGGCGAACCGGGCTAAATGGTGTGGCGGCTTTATCGGACACCTACCCGGACGGCGGATACGATCAGCGCCCATGGAGTTCGGTGGGGCATGGCGTCGCTGGCGCGCCCGGGGAACAACGGTCGGACGCGGGCTGCTGGCCGGGGCGGTGGCCCTGGTGGCGGTGGCCGCGGCCGGCACCGCGACGGTGGCGTCCGGCGGTGAGCGGGCGGTCCACCAGGAGGACCGTTTCCTCAGCATGCCGGAGACGCCCGGCAGCACCCAGCAGGTCCAGCTGGACACCTCCTTCTTCACCACCGGCGGCGGTCCGCGCCCGGCGGTGCTCCTGGCGCACGGCTTCGGCGGTTCCAAGGAGGGCGAGCGCGAGCGCGCTGAGCAGCTGGCCCGGCAGGGGTACGCGGTACTGACCTGGTCGGCGCGCGGCTTCGGCCACTCGGGCGGCAGGATCGGGCTGAACGCGCCGGACCGCGAGGTCGAGGACGTCAAGCACCTGGTGGACTGGCTGGCCCAGCGGCCCGAGGTGCAGCTGGACGCCGCCGGCGACCCGAAGGTCGGCATCACCGGCGCCTCGTACGGCGGCGCGGTCTCGCTGCTGGCCTCCGCCTACGACCCCCGGATCGACGCCGTGGCCACCCAGATCACCTGGTGGAACCTGGCCGACGCGCTGTTCCCCCAGGGCGTCCAGGGCTCGGGCGCGGCGGACGGCGTGTTCAAGAAGCTGTGGGCCGGGATCTTCTTCACCACCGGCTCGGCCGGGGACCTCGGGCCCTCCGGTGGGGCGCCGCGGGAGGGCGGCGGGCCGAAGCCGACGGCGGACGGGCCGGTCGGCTGCGGGCGGTTCCTGGACTCGCTCTGCCGGATGTACGACCGGGTCGCCACCGCCGGGCACGCCGATCCGGAGGCCGTCGCGCTGCTGGAGCGCTCCAGCCCGTCCTCGGTGGCGGCGCAGCTCAAGGCACCCACGCTGGTGGTGCAGGGCCAGCAGGACTCGCTGTTCCCGCTGGACCAGGGCGACCGCATCGCCAAGGCGGTGGCCGCCAACGGCGCGCCGGTCGCGGTGGACTGGTTCGCCGGCGGCCACGACGGCGGGACGGACACCAGCGCGCGGGTCGACGACCGGGTGACGGCCTGGTTCGACCACTACCTGAAGCGGGACGGCAACGACACCGGCGCCGCCTTCCGGGTCACCCGCACCGGCGGGGTCGACTCGACCGGCTTCCAGGCCGTGCTGCGCGGAGCCACCGCCGACCGGTACCCGGGGCTGGGCGGAACCGGCTCGCGCACCGTCGAGCTGACGGGCGGCGAGCAGACCCTCGCCAACCCTCCCGGCGGCGCGCCGCCCGGGATCTCGACCCTGCCGGGCGTCGGCGCGCTCAGCCAGGCGGCCTCGCTGGGCGCCGGGCTCTCACTGGACTTCCCCGGGCAGAACGCCGCCTTCGACTCGGCGCCGATGGACTCGCCGCTGCACCTGACCGGGCAGCCGACCGTGCCGGTGCGGGTGACGGCGGACCGGCCGGACGCGGTCCTGTTCGCGAAGCTGTACGACGTCGGGCCGGACGGCAAGGCGGTGCTGCCGCAGCAGCTCGCCGCCCCGCTGCGGGTCACCGGCGCGGACGCCGGGCAGACCGTCACGGTCGCGCTGCCGACCGTGGACCACACCTTCCCCGCCGGGCACCGGGTGCGCCTGGTGCTGGCCGCCACCGACCTCGCCTACGCCTCGCCGGTCGAGCCGGCCACCTACCGGGTGGCACCGGCCGGGGCGCTCACCGCGCCGACCGTCGCCGAGCTGGTCACCGAGGCGGCTCCGCTGCCCTCGCGCACCTGGCTGCTGCCGGTGATCGCCGCCCTGGTGGCCGCGGCCCTGGTGCTGGCGCCGCGGCTGCGCCGCCGCCGGGCCGCCGGGCCCGCCTTCGACCCGGAGCTGGCCGCGGTGCCGCTGCGGATCAGCGGGCTGAGCAAGCGCTACAAGGGCGCCCAGGACCGCTACGCCGTACGGGAGCTGGGCTTCCGGGTGGAGCAGGGACAGGTGCTCGGCCTGCTCGGGCCGAACGGTGCCGGCAAGACCACCACGCTGCGGATGCTGATGGGACTCATCCGGCCGGACGCCGGGGAGATCCGGATCTTCGGTCACCTGGTGCGGCCCGGCGCGCCCGTGCTCTCGCGGGTCGGGGCGTTCGTGGAGGGCGCGGGCTTCCTGCCGCACCTCACCGGGCGGGCCAACCTGCGGCTGTACTGGCAGGCGACCGGACGGCCGGAGGCCGACGCCCGCTTCGACGAGGCGCTGGCCATCGCCGGGCTCGGCGAGGCGCTGGACCGCGCGGTGCGGACGTACTCGCAGGGCATGCGGCAGCGGCTGGCGATCGCGCAGGCGATGCTCGGGATGCCGGACCTGCTGATCCTGGACGAGCCGACCAACGGGCTGGACCCGCCGCAGATCCGTGAGATGCGCGAGGTGATGATCCGCTACGCGGCCGGCGGGCGGACCGTGATCGTGTCGAGCCACCTGCTGTCCGAGGTCGAGCAGAGCTGTACGGACCTGGTGGTGATGGACCGCGGGCAGCTGGTCACGGCCGGCCCGGTCGGGGACATCGTGGGCGCCGGCGAGCTGCTGATGATCGGCATCGCCGGCCCGTACGACCCGGTGCCGGTGGTCGAGAAGGTCGCCGCGCTCCCCGGGGTCGGCTCGGTGGAGGCCGTCGACGGCGGCCTGCTGGTGCGCCTGGACGGACTGGCGGCCAGCGCGCTGCTGGCCGAACTGGTGCGGCTGGAGGTACCGGTGGAGAGCGCCGGGCCGCAGCGCCGCCTGGAGGACGCGTTCCTGTCGTTGATCGGAGGTGGAGCGTGAGCGTCGCCCCGAAGGGCCACACCGAGCCGAAGGACCGTGCCGAGTCGATGGACCGTGCCGAGGACCGCGCCGAGTCGAGGAACCGCGCCGAGTCGCGGGACCACGCCGAGTCGAGGGACCACGCCGAGTCGAGGAACCGCGCCGAGTCGAGGGACCACGCCGAGGGGTACCGGGCGGGCCGGACGCTTCCGCTGCGGGTGGAGGCCATGCGGCAGCTGCGCCGGCGCCGCACGATGGTGATCGGCGGGGTGCTGGCCGCCATGCCGTTCGTCCTCCTGGCCGCGTTCCAGATCGGCGGCACCCCGGGCCGTCCGGGCCGGACCAGTTTCATCGAGCTGGCCACCGCCTCGGGGGCCAACTTCGCGGTCACCATGCTGTTCGTCGGCACCGGCTTCATGCTGGTCATCCCCGTCGCGCTGTTCTGCGGGGACACCGTCGCCTCCGAGGCCAGCTGGTCCTCGCTGCGCTACCTGCTGGCCGCGCCGGTGCCCCGGGCCCGGCTGCTGGCCCGCAAGTTCGCCGTCGGCCTGGCGTTCTCGGCGGTGGCGGTGGTGATGCTGCCCGCGATCGGGCTGGTCGTCGGCACGGCCGCGTACGGCTGGGGGGACCTCGAACTGCCCGCCGGGGTCAGCCTGCCGGCCGGGCAGGCGCTGCCCCGGATCGCCATCGCGGTGGCCTTCGTCCTCCTGAGCGAGACCGTGATCGCGGCGCTCGCCTTCTGGCTCTCCACCGCGACGGACGCGCCCCTGGGCGCCGTCGGCGGCGCGGTGTTCGCCTCGATCATCACCGGGGTGCTGGACGCCGTCACCGCGCTGGGCGACCTGCGGGAGTGGCTGCCGGCGCACTGGCAGTACTCCTGGGCGGACGCCCTGCAGCCGCAGCTGGAATGGGGCGGCATGGTGCAGGGCGTCTCGCTGTCGCTCTCGTACGCGGCGGTGCTGCTGGCGCTGGCGTTCCGGGGGTTCGCGCGCAAGGACGTGGTGTCGTAGGCGTGCGGTGGGGCACCGGCGGGGCATGCGGGATCATGGGTGGGTAGCTGACCTCGCTGGTGAAGGACCCGAACCGTGGCCCAGATCGTCCTCTTCCACTCCGCCTACGGGCTGCGCCCCGCCGTGCGCGCCGCCGCCGAGCGGCTGCGCGCCGCCGGGCACACCGTGCACACGCCGGACCTGTTCGACGGGCGGACCTTCGAGTCCGTCGAGGAGGCGCAGGAGTTCCAGGAGGAACTCGGCGGCCGTGACGAGCTGCTGCGGCGGGCGGTGACCGCGGCCGCGCCGGTGTCCGAGGGCGGGCTGGTGTACGCCGGCTTCTCGCTCGGCGGCGCGGTGGCGCAGAACCTGGCACTGGCCGACGAGAAGGCCCGCGGGCTGCTGCTCCTGCACGGCACCTCGGACCTGCGGGAGGACGCGGCCACCGAGATCCCGGTGCAGCTGCACATCGCGGAGCCGGACCCGTTCGAGCCGGAGGACTGGCTGAACGCCTGGTACCTGCGGATGCGGCGGGCCGGGGCCGAGGTGGAGGTGCACCGCTACCGGGGCGCCGGGCACCTGTTCACCGACCCGGAGCTGCCGGACTACGACGAGGAGGCGGCCGAGCGGGCCTGGGCGGCGTCGCTGGACTTCCTCGCGGAGCTGGACGGCTGACGTCCCCCGGGGGCTGCCGCGATGCCGGGCGCTGCGTGGGAAGTCGGCCCCGCCGACTTCCCACGCCCCCCCATCGGGACGGGCCGGGGGGTGTTGTTTCACCCGCTGGGGGGGTAGACGGCCTAAAGCGGGGTGTGGGTGTTGAATGCGGAGGGGGGGCG
>NZ_JBHXEM010000087.1:12479-37947 GCF_042724755.1 Kitasatospora sp. NPDC127067
CCGCGCCCCGGCCGGGGGCGCGGGGCCGGGGGGGGGCGGGGGGCGCCGGGGCCCCCCCCACCCCCCCCCCGCCCGCCGATCGGCAGGGCCCGGGCGGTGTTGATCCACCGGGTGCGGAGGAAGCCGGCCTACAGCGGCTGGGGCTTGATCATGGCGAAGGGGGCGCCCTGCGGGTCGGCGACCACGGTCATCCGGCCGGCCACCATGTCGAAGGGCGGGGCGAGGATGGTGCCGCCCGCCCTGACCAGGGCATCCACGGTGGAGTCGACGTCGTCGACCGAGAAGTAGCTCAGCCAGTGCGCCGGGGTGCCGGGCGGGTCGTTGGCGAGCAGGGTGGCGCCGCCCACCGCGCGGCCGCCGACCCGCAGCTCCCAGTACGAGTCCGCGCCGTCCATCGGCTCGATCTCGATGCCGAAGGCCTCGCCGTAGAAGGCGGTGGCGGCCGGGATGTCACTGGTGTGGAGCTCGTTCCAGGTCAGCGCGCCGGCCTCGTTGACGACCTGGACGCCGAAGAAGTCGCCCGGCTGCCAGACGCCGAACACCGCGCCCTGCGGGTCGGCGGCGATCAGCATCCGGCCCAGGGAACCGACGTCCACGACCGGGACGAGCAGGGTGCCGCCGGCGGCGACGATCGCGTCCTGGGTGGCCTGGGCGTCGGTGGAGGCCAGGTAGCCGGTCCAGACGGTCGGCGGCTCCGGCATCCCTTCGGGGGCCGCCGTCGAGCCGATGCCGGCCACGGCCTTGCCGTTGAGCTCGCAGACGGCGTAGCCGCCGAACTCCTTGGCGCCGACCTGGCCCTGCCAGCCGAGGAGGTCGCGGTAGAAGTCCAGTGCGGCCTGCTGGTCCTTGGCCATCAGATCGACCCAGCACGGGGTGCCGGTCGCGTACGGGGTGGTGACCTCGGGCATGCTCGCCCTTTCTGGTGAGGGGTCTCTGCCGGTCACCATCTCCTCGCGCACGGTGGTCCGCCACTCGACACACCGCCGTGGCCGCCGGCCCGGGCGGGGGCCGGGGCGGAGAGATCCCCGATGGCCGTACCGGTGCGCCCGTTCGAGCGACGGTCGGGTCACCACCGTGCGGAGCGGTGCCGTGCGGAGCGGCACCGGCTGATGGTTCGACCACTGACGCTTCTGCGTGGCACCACCAGCCCCTGAGCGCCGGGGCGGGAGAGGCCGTCGCGGCCCCCTCGCGCGGGTGGGCGCGAGGGGGCCGCGGGGTGGGCACGGTGGTGGGGTGAGGGGCATGCGCGCGCAGGAAGTCGGCGGGGCCGACTTTCCGCGCTGGAGGAGAAGGGGAGGCCGGAACGGCCCCTCGGGACACCCGTTCGGCGTACGGTCGACGTATGGACGCACAGGAGCGACTGCTCTCGGTCAACGTCGGCAGGCCCCGGCCGAACCCGTGGAAGAAGGACCTCGGGCTCACCGGCATCGACAAGCGCCCGATGGACGGCCCGGTCGCGGTGGCCGCACCGGGCCCCCGGGGCACGGGCGCGGTCGCCCTGGCCGGGGACCGGGTGTACGACCTGAAGCACCACGGCGGCGACGACCAGGCGGTGTACGCCTACGCCCGGGAGGACCTGGACGGCTGGCAGACGGAGCTGGGCCGGGAACTGGCCAACGGCTCCTTCGGCGAGAACCTGACCACCACCGGCCTGGACGTGAACGGCGCGCTGATCGGGGAGCGCTGGCGGATCGGCCCGGACGTCGTCCTGGAGGTGTCCTGCGCGCGCATCCCCTGCGGCACCTTCCAGGGCTGGCTGGCGAGGGAGGGCTGGATCCGGCGCTTCACCGAGGCTGCCCTGCCGGGCGCCTACCTGCGGGTGGTCGCACCGGGCGAGCTGCGCGCCGGGGACGCGGTGGAGGTGGTGCACCGTCCGGACCACGACGTCACGGTGGCCCGGTCGTTCCGCGCGGTGACGACCGAACCGGAGCTGCTGCCAAGCCTGTTGGCGGTGGAGGCGTTCCCGGAGGAGATCAAGGAGCTGGTGCGCCGCCGGGTCCGGCCCCTGGACGCGGCGCTGTGATCACACCGGCCACCGTCCGACCGCCTCACGATCGGGGCCCACGACGGTACGGCCGGTGTCGGTGGGTACGGCTAGCGTGAGCACACGTGGGCAGCTGGGCTGACACCGGGGGGACCGATGGAGAACGAGCCGGACCACGGCCGGACCGTGCGGAACGGTTCGCTCGCGATGATCGGCCTGGGGGTCCTGCTGTTCGTCCTCAGCCTGGTCTACCTGATACCGCACGACATGGGTGTGACATCGGCTCTGCGCGGTCGCGGCGTCCACGTCCCGGCGGTCGTCACCGAGTGCGTGGAGGTGAGCGGTCCGCAGGACAACCCGGCGGGCAACTCCGAGTGCCGGGTGCGGTTCACGACGTCCGAGGGGGCGTCCGTCGAGACCCGACTGGCCTACGTCACCGGCAGCGTCAAGGCCCGTGACACCGTGACGGTGGTGTACGACCCCCGGCACACCGACACCGCCGCCCTCGCTTCGAGCATCGGCTTCTGGAACTCACTGGGCCGGAATGCCCTTGATGTGGTCGCACTGGTCGCGTCGGTGGTCATGGTCCTGCTGGGCCTCGCTGTCCATCTCGCGTACCGATGGCTCACCCGGGCGCGCTGACGGCCCGGGGCGATGTGACGCCCCCGCGCCCGGGGAGGGCGCGGGGGCGGAGGGCGGGGGTCAGCGGCCGATGCGGGCGAAGGTGAAGGCGGTGGAGCCTTCGAGGACGGGGATGACCTCGATCCTGCTCTGCCGGCCGGGTTCGAGGACGGTCCATGAGGAGCCCTGGGGGGACTTGATCCGGTAGGTGTCCGGGACGCCGTCGACGGGGACCAACTCCCACTCGGGGGCGTCGCCCTGGTCGAGGAGGAGGGAGACCAGCGGGCCGGCGGGTTGGAGGTCCTCCACGGCGGTCGGGGCGCCCTTGGCGTAGAGCTGGTAGTGGTTGTCGGGGTAGGCCTCGACGATCCAGACGGCGTCCTGGTCGTCGGTGTTGGCGAAGACGGCTTTGGGGGAGAGGTCCAGGGCTTCGTGACGGGCTCGGCCGATCCTGGCGTCGCCGCTCCGGATGGTGTAGAGGCCGGACTCCAGCTGGGCCATGGCTGTCATTCCTTCGCGATGCGGGCGAGGTGCAGGACAGTTGTACGTGCTCGGAGGAAGCCAGGGGAGGGGCCTCGGCGTGCCGTCACCTGAACGAGCTACGCCCCCTCGCCCGGGGCGGGCGAGGGGGCGTAGGGGATACGAACTATCAGCCATGGTGGTCGAATTCGCCGGCTTTGGTGGCGTGGAGGAGGGCGGCGAAGGCGGTGAGGGTGGCGTGGAGGATGGTATGGCCCTCATCGCCGTCGGCGACTCCCTCCGCGTCTCCGTCACGGACGAGAGCCCGGTCCTCCCCACCACCCCACCGCTCTCCCTGCTCGCCGAGTCCGGCCGGGGCCTCCAGCTCGTGGCCGCCCTCACCCACTGCTGGGGCGTCGACCCCCAGGAGCGGGCCAAGTCCGTCTGGTTCGAGCTGCGGAAGGACGTCGCCTGATGGTCTACCGCCCCGGCCGTCACCCGATGCTGCCGACCGACCCCCGGATCCGCCACTACACCGAGGACCACGTCCGCGCCCTCCTGGACGAAGTCGTGGAGCGGGGGCGCGAGTTCGGCCTGATCTTCCCCTCGATCGGCACCGACCGGACCATGGACGGCCGCATCCTCGTCCGCTTCAACACGGCGCCGGCCTCGACCCTCCTCAACCTCCTCACCCTGCTCCTCGATGCCGAGCGCAGGACCTCGTGCGATACCTGATCGGGACGGCCTTCGCGGTCCTCCTCGCCCTCGCGATCTCCACGGTCGCCCTGGGCGTTGTCACCGCCCTCCGCGCGGCCCCGCCGCCCGACGAGGACGCCTGCCCCGCCAGCCCCCGCCGCCCCGCGCCGGGGGCTGCGGCACGATGGACCCCATGCACAGCGACCACTACGCGCCGCCGACCACCCTCCTCGGTCTCCTCCAGCGTGGCCGGGGCCAGGGCGCGCGGATAGCCGCCGAGGACCGGATGTCGGTCGCCGAACTCGTCCACGGCTGCATCCGCTGGGACTGGCGCTGGGACTCGCAGGTGGACGACCGACACCTGTACCTCGCCCGCTTGATCCGGGACCTGGAACTCCCGCTCGGGCCCGTGGTCGAGATGGCGACGGCCCAGGACGAGGACATCCGCGACCGGGCCACCGGCGTGCTGGAACTGCTGGTGCTCGCCGGCTCGGCGGACGCCCGGGCGGCGCTGCCGGACTTCGTTCCGGAGGAGGACGAGTCGCCCGTGTGCCGCCCGGTGCGGCGGCCGGATCCGTACCCGGAGCGGGACAGTGCGAGCCTGCTGGCCCTGCTGCGCGATCCGGCGGCGCCCGAGGGAGCCAGGACCTCCGCTCTCGTGGCCCTCTCGCCCCGCCCGCCCGAGCCCGCGCTGATCCCGCTGGTGCCCGGCCTCGGCGCCTCCGACGGCACCCGACCGCTGCCGCTGCTGGGCAAGGCCGTCGAGCGGCTGGCCGAGCAGGCCGTGCCGGCGGCCCGGGAGTGGGCGGCCTCGGCGCAGGCGTGGCTTTCCGGGCTCGGCCACGAGGTGCTGGCCGCCCACGGTGACGAGAGCGACATTCCGGCCCTCGTGGCCGAGCTGGAGCGGCGGTGGGTGGACCGGTCCTGGTGCGGCCCGGACGATCTCGCACGGGGGCTGGCCCGCTTCGGCCCGAAGGCCGCCGGCGCCGTCTCCCTGCTGCGCCGCTTCTGGCTCTGCACCCCGCACTCGTACGAGCGTGCCGACTACTTGGAGGCGCTGGCGGCGATGGGGGCCGCCGGCATGGCCGAGGCGTACACCGAGTCGCTGTGGGACTGCGAGGCGCGAGCCCGGCTCCTCGCCGTCGACCGGGCCCCCGACCGGCCCGGCGTACGGGAGCGCCTCGCCTGCCTTCGCGACGATCTGATGGAGGAATCGGAGGTCCGCGAGGCCGCCGGGGCGCGACTCGCCGGGCTGGCCCGGTAGGCCCTCCCGGAAGAGCGGCAAGCCGTTGGCGGGGGGCTAGAGTGGACGCGTGAACGTGT
Source organism: Kitasatospora sp. NPDC127067 (assembly GCF_042724755.1). Taxonomy (NCBI): domain Bacteria; kingdom Bacillati; phylum Actinomycetota; class Actinomycetes; order Kitasatosporales; family Streptomycetaceae; genus Kitasatospora; species Kitasatospora sp. NPDC127067. Next base: position 17,563 of record NZ_JBHXEM010000087.1, read on the forward strand.
GAGTGGTGGTCCGGGCCCCGAGAGGTGCTCCGGGCCACATCCATTTCCAGGGGTATCCCCTGTGACCTGCACGTTCGCCGGCCCACCAGACCAGCACCAGAGCCTCCGGAGGCCCCGCCTTGAGCGATCAGCCGTTCGCGCATCTGCACGTCCACACCGAGTACTCGATGCTGGACGGTGCCGCCCGGCTGAAGCAGATGTTCAAGGAGGTCGAGCGCCTCGGGCAGACCCACGTGGCGATGACCGACCACGGCAACATGTACGGCGCCGCCGAGTTCCACCGGCAGGCGACCGACGCGGGCATCACCCCCGTCATCGGCATCGAGGCGTACGTCGCCCCGGAGTCCCGCTCCAACACCAAGCGCATCCTGTGGGGCCAGCCGCACCAGAAGCGGGACGACGTCTCCGCGTCCGGCGCGTACACCCACAAGACCATCTGGGCCCGCAACAAGGAGGGCCTGCACAACCTCTTCAAGCTGACCTCGCGCTCCTACGCCGAGGGCTGGCTGGTGAAGTGGCCCCGGATGGACAAGGAGCTGATCGCGGAGCTGTCCGGCGGCCTGATGGCCACCACCGGCTGCCCCTCCGGCGAGGTGCAGACCCGGTTGCGCCTCGGCCAGGTCGACGAGGCCCTGAAGTCCGCCGCCGACTACCAGGACATCTTCGGCAAGGAGAACTACTTCCTGGAGCTGATGGACCACGGCCTCGACATCGAGAAGCGGGTCCGCGACGGGCTGCTGGAGATCAGCAGGAAGCTCAACATCCCCCCGGTCGTCACCAACGACTCGCACTACACCACCGAGGCCGACGCCGGCGCGCACGACCTCCTCCTCTGCGTCCAGACCGGCAAGAACCTCTCCGACCCGGACCGCTTCCGCTTCGACGGCACCGGCTACTACATCAAGTCCGCCGCCGAGATGTACGCCCTCGACTCCTCGGACGCCTGGCAGGAGGGCTGCCGCAACAGCCAGCTCCTCGTCGCCTCCCGGGTCGACACCGAGGGCATGTTCAAGTTCAAGAACCTGATGCCCCGCTTCCCCATCCCGGAGGGCTTCGAGTCCGAGGCGGACTTCTTCAAGTCCAAGGTCTGGGAGGGGATGGACTGGCGCTTCCCGGGCGGGTACGACGAGGAGCACAAGAAGCTCGCCGAGTACGAGATGGACACCATCATCCAGATGGGGTTCCCGGCGTACTTCCTCGTGGTCGCCGACTTCATCATGTGGGCCAAGAGCCAGGGCATCGCGGTGGGTCCGGGCCGTGGTTCGGCGGCCGGCTCGCTGGTCGCGTACGCGATGGGCATCACCGACCTCGACCCCATCCCGCACGGCCTGATCTTCGAGCGCTTCCTCAACCCCGAGCGCATCTCCATGCCCGATGTCGACATCGACTTCGACGAGCGCCGGCGCGGTGACGTGATCCGCTACGTGACGGAGAAGTGGGGATCCGACAAGGTCGCCATGATCGTCACCTACGGCACCATCAAGGCGAAGGCCGCCATCAAGGACTCCTCGCGCGTCCTCGGCTATCCGTACGCGATGGGTGACCGGATCACCAAGGCGATGCCGCCGGACGTCATGGGCAAGGGCATCCCGCTCTCCGGCATCACCGACTCCTCGCACCCGCGCTACAGCGAGGCCGGCGAGATCCGCGGGCTGTACGAGACCGACCCGGACGTCCGGAAGGTCATCGACACCGCGCGCGGCATCGAGGGCCTGATCCGCCAGCCCGGCGTGCACGCCGCCGGCGTCATCATGTCCGCCGAGCCGCTGACCGACCACATCCCGGTCTGGACCCGGCACACCGACGGCGTCACCATCACGCAGTTCGACTATCCGACCTGTGAGGGCCTCGGCCTTCTCAAGATGGACTTCCTCGGCCTGCGCAACCTGACGATCATGGACGACGCCGTCAAGGCGATCGAGAAGAACAAGGGCGAGAAGATCGAGCTGCTCAAGCTGCCGCTCGACGACAAGCCGACCTACGAACTCCTCGCCCGCGGCGACACGCTCGGCGTCTTCCAGCTCGACGGCGGGCCGATGCGCTCGCTGCTGCGCCTGATGAAGCCCGACAACTTCGAGGACATCTCCGCCGTTCTGGCGCTGTACCGTCCGGGCCCGATGGGCGTCAACTCCCACACCAACTACGCGCTGCGCAAGAACGGCCAGCAGGAGATCACCCCGATCCACCCGGAGCTGGAGAAGCCCCTGGAGGAGGTGCTCCGGCCGACGTACGGCCTGATCGTCTACCAGGAGCAGGTGCAGAAGGCCGCGCAGATCCTGGCCGGCTACTCGCTCGGACAGGCGGACCTGCTGCGCCGGGCCATGGGCAAGAAGAAGAAGGAGATCCTGGAGGCGGAGTTCGTCCCCTTCCAGAAGGGCTGCCGCGAGCGCGGCTACTCCGACGCGGCCATCCAGGCCGTGTGGGACGTCCTCGTCCCCTTCTCCGGCTACGCGTTCAACAAAGCCCACACCGCCGGCTACGGGCTGGTCTCGTACTGGACGGCCTACCTCAAGGCCAACTACCCGGCCGAGTACATGTCCGGCCTGCTCACCTCCGTCAAGGACGACAAGGACAAGTCCGCGGTCTACCTCAACGAGTGCCGCAAGATGGGCATCCAGGTGCTGCCGCCGGACGTCAACGAGTCGGACTCGGACTTCACCCCGCACGGTGACACCCTGGTCCGCTTCGGCCTGACCGCCATCCGCAACGTCGGCGGCCCGGTGGTCGATTCGATGATCCGGACCCGGAAGGCGAAGGGGAAGTTCGCGTCCTTCCCCGACTTCCTGGACAAGGTGGAGTCGGTGGTCTGCAACAAGCGGACCGTCGAATCGCTGATCAAGGCCGGTGCCTTCGACTCGCTCGGCCACACCCGCAAGGGCCTGAGCGCGCAGTTCGAGCCGATGATCGACAACGTCGTCGGCGTGAAGCGCAAGGAGGCCGAGGGGCAGTTCGACCTCTTCGGCGGCGACGCCACCGCGGACGAGCCGAGCTTCGGCCTGGACGTCGTCTTCTCCGAGGAGGAGTGGGAGAAGTCCTTCCTGCTCACCCAGGAGCGGGAGATGCTCGGCCTGTACGTCTCCTCGCACCCGCTGCACGGCATCGAGCACGTGCTCGCCGACAAGGCGGACTGCGCGGTCGCGGACCTCGCGGAGCGGCCGGACGGGACGATCATCACCATCGGCGGCATCATCTCGGGCCTCCAGCGGAAGATGACCAAGCAGGGCAACGCCTGGGCCATCGCGACCGTCGAGGACCTCGCGGGCTCGATCGACTGCATGTTCTTCCCGGCCAGCTACCAGCTGGTCTCCTCGCAGCTCGTCGAGGACGCCGTCGTCTTCGTGCGCGGCAAGCTGGACAAGCGGGAGGACGTGCCGCGGCTGATGGGGATGGAGCTGTCCGTCCCCGACCTGTCGAACGCGCACGCCGAGGCGCCGATCGTCATCAACATCCCGAGCGGGAAGGTCACCCCGCCGCTGGTGGCCCGGCTCGGCGAGGTGCTGGGCAGCCACCGCGGCACCACCGAGGTGCGGGTGCGGCTGGAGGGCCGCAACAAGACCACGGTGCTGCGCCTGGACCGGCACCGGGTGAAGTCGGACCCGGCGCTGTTCGGGGACCTGAAGCAGCTGCTCGGGCCGAGCTGTCTGGCGGGTTAGCGCGGAGGCGAAAGGCCCGGGGCACCCGTCGCGGTGGGCGCCCCGGGCCTTTCGCGTCCGGGGAGGGGCCCCTCCCGGGGGCGCTGGCTCAGGTGCCGCCGCCCAGGCCCGGCGGGACGGCCGTGTGCAGGGCGGAGACGAAGGCGGAGATGGCCGGGTGGGAGCCGGCGCCGGCGCGGAAGGCGGCGCGGGTGCGGCGGTACATCGGCAGGCGGGTGAGGACGACCCCGGGCGGGAGGCCGGCCGTGCCCAGGTGGGGGACCAGGGCGACGCCCTGGCCGGCCGCGACCAGGGCCAGCACGGTGGTGAAGTCGTCGATCTGGTGCCGGATGCGCGGCGCGAAGCCCGCCGCCTCGCAGGCCCGGACGGCCATGGTGTGGCAGAGCGTGTCGGGCGGGGACATGATCCACGGGGCGCCGCGCTGCTCGGCGACGGTGCCCGGGGTGCGGGCGGCCAGGTACATGGGCTCGGTGAAGACCGGGCGGGTCACCGCGAGGCCCGGCTCCGGGTCGGCCGGGACGAGGTCGTACTCGTGCACCAGCGCCACGTCCAGCTCGCCCGCCCGCAGGGCCGCGCCGACGGCCGCCGGGTCCACCTCGGTGACCATCGGTTCCAGCCCCGGGTGCCAGCCGGCCAGCTCGGCGAGCACCGCCGGGATGATCGCCCGGGCCGCCGACGGGTAGGTGCCGATCCGCAACGGGCCCGCCAACCCCCGCTTGGCGTGGGCGAGTTCGGCGTCGGCCTGCTCCAGCAGGGCGAGCACCGCCTCGGCGTGCCGGACGAGGCCCAGCCCGGCCGGGGTGAGGGTGACCCGCCGCCCGGTGCGCTCCAGCAGCGGGACGCCCGCCTCCTTCTCCAGGACGGACAGCTGCTGGGACACCGCCGAAGGGCTGAAGGAGAGCGCCTCGGCGACGGCCGCGATGGTGCCGAGGTGGGCGAGTTCGCGCAGCAGGCGCAGGCGTCGGACGTCCAGCATCGGGCCAGCCTAGTCGAGCATCGGTTCAGCTTACGAGAAGCGTCGGAAATATGAACTGGACCTGGGCGATCGACGGGCCGCAGGATCGTGGACATGGAACTCAAGGGCATCCACGTCCCCCTGATCACCCCCTTCGCCGCCGACGGCTCCGTCGCCCTCGACGCGCTGGAGAAGCTGGCGCACGAGGTCCTGGACGCCGGGGCGGCCGGGCTGGTCGCGCTCGGCACCACCGGCGAGCCGGCCGCGCTGACCGCCGAGGAGCGGGACGCGGTGGTGGACGTCGCCGCGGCCGCCTGCGCCGCGCGCGGGGCGCAGCTGACCGTCGGAGCCTCCGGCGGCGACACCCGGGCCGTCGGCGAGGCGCTGGCCGCGCTCGGCGCGCGGGTGCCGCGGGCGGCGGCGCTGGTCACCACGCCGTCCTTCGTCCGGGCCGGCGAGGCCGGGACGGTCGCGCACTTCCGGGCACTGGCCGCGAGCAGCCCGCTGCCGCTGATCGTCTACCACATCCCGTACCGCACCGGGCAGCAGCTCTCCACCGCCGCGCTGCGCGAACTCGCCGCGATCGAGGGCGTGGTGGGCGTCAAGTACGCGACCGGAGGGTTGGACCAGGCGGCCGCCGAGCTGCTCGCCGACGCCCCCGCCGGATTCGCCTTCCTCACCGGCGAGGACGCGTTCCTCTCGCCGATGCTGGCGCTGGGCGCGGCCGGCGGCATCCTCGCCTCCGCCCACCTGGCGACCGCCCGGTTCGTCGAGCTGGCCGAGGCCTGGCAGGCCGGGGACGTGGCGCGGGCACGGGCGCTCGGGCACCGGCTGACCGGGCTGGCGCTGTCCGCCTTCACGGCGCCGAACCCGTCGGTGACCAAGGGCGTGCTGCACGCCCAGGGCCGCATCCCGACTCCGGACGTGCGGCTGCCGCTGCTGCCGGCCGGGCGGGCGGAGGTCGACGCCGCGCTGGCCCTCGCCAGTGGTCTGGACCAGTAGGGTCCGTCCGGGCGGCCTCTCACACCGTGGAACACCAGGCCGCCCCACCCGCGTGACAAGGCATGATGGGCAGAGTGCGGCTGTGAACAGCACCATTCAGAGGAGTAGTCGGAGATGAAGATCGGCATTGTCGGTGCCACCGGCCAGGTCGGCGGCGTGGTCCGCGAGATCCTGGCGGAGCGCGCTGGTCGTGAAGGCGGACTGGGCCCGGTGGAGCAGCTGCGGCTGTTCGCCTCGGCCCGCTCGGCCGGACGCACGCTGCCCTGGCAAGGCACCGAGGTCACCGTCGAGGACGCGGCCACGGCCGACTACACCGGCCTGGACATCGTGATCTTCTCGGCCGGCGGCTCCACCTCCAAGGCCCTGGCCCCCAAGGTCGCCGCGGCCGGTGCCGTCGTGATCGACAACTCCTCCGCCTGGCGCCGCGACCCCGACGTCCCGCTGGTCGTCTCCGAGGTCAACCCGGAGGCCGTCGCGGACCGCCCCAAGGGCATCATCGCCAACCCGAACTGCACCACCATGGCCGCCATGCCCGTGCTGCGCCCGCTGCACGAGGAGGCCGGCCTGGCCGCGCTCGTCGTCTCCACCTACCAGGCCGTCTCCGGCAGCGGCGTGGCCGGCGTCGCCGAGCTCCAGGACCAGGCCGCCAAGGTCGTCGAGCTGGGCGCCGCCGCGCTCGCCCACGACGGCGGCGCCGTCGAGTTCCCGGAGCCCAAGGTCTACCAGCGGCCGATCGCCTTCAACGTGGTGCCGCTGGCCGGCTCCGTCGTGGACGACGGCTCCAACGAGACCGACGAGGAGCAGAAGCTCCGCCACGAGAGCCGCAAGATCCTCGGCATCCCGGAGCTGAAGGTCGCCGGCACCTGCGTGCGCGTCCCGGTGTTCTCCGGCCACTCGCTGCAGATCAACGCCCGCTTCGAGCGCCCGATCAGCCCCGAGCGCGCCGTCGAGCTGCTCAGCGGCGCCCCCGGCGTCGAGCTGTCCGACATCCCCACCCCGCTCCAGGCCGCCGGCCAGGACCCGAGCTACGTCGGCCGCATCCGGGTGGACGAGACGGTGGACAACGGACTGTCGCTGTTCGTCTCGAACGACAACCTGCGCAAGGGCGCCGCGCTGAACGCCGTCCAGCTGGCCGAGCTGGTCGCCGCCGAGCTCAGGGGCTGAGCGCCTCCGGTCCTGCGCGGGGCCGGACCCCCGGGCCGGACCACCGGCGTCCACCGGTCGGAACACCGCCGCGTGACCTCGGGCGGGCCTCGTCGTTGTACGGGGCCCGCCTTCGCTTTTGTTCGCTCCGCGCCGGGGCGGCTGTTGCGGCGCCGGGACAACCGGCGAGGTTCGGCGGGCGAACCGGGGGTAAAAGGTGACCCAACGATCGGGCGACGACGGGGGCCCCTCACCTCGGCACGCCCGGACGGCGGGAGGACCGCCCATTCCCGAATCGACCCACCCGACTGATTCCGAGGGCGAGCGAAAAGAGGTGCGCGATGGACCGCTGTGTCGTCCTGGTGGACGCCGGATATCTGCTGGGCGCCGCCGCCAGCCTGCTCGCCGGGGATCCGTCCCGGTCCAAGGTCACGGTGAACCACACCGCCCTGATCACCGCACTGCGCGAGCGCGCCGAGGCCGAGACCGGGCTGCCGCTGCTGCGGATCTACTGGTTCGACGCCGCGCCCGACCGGCGCCCGATGCCCGAGCACCGGCGGCTGCGGGTACTGCCCCGGGTCACCGTACGGCTCGGCGCGCTCACCCGGGCCGAGGGGCGCTGGGTGCAGAAGGGCGTGGACGCCGCGATGCACGCCGAACTCTCCGAACTCGCCCGCAACCGGGCCTGCGCCGACGTCGTGCTGATCACCGGTGACGGGGACCTGCTGCCCGGCATGATGACCGCCAAGGAACACGGGGTGGCCGTCCACCTGTGGGCCCTGCAGGCCGCCGACGGCGACTTCAACCAGTCCGAGGACCTGGTCGGCGAGGCGGACGAGCGGCGAGTGCTGGACCGGGAGTGGATCGAGGGGTCCTTCTCGCTGCGGGAGCACTCCAGCATGTTCCCGGCCCCGGGGGCCCGGCAGGAGATCGCCAAGATCCTCGCCGCCCCGCCGGCCGCACCGCCCGCCGTCCTGCCCACCGTGGTGCCGCCGGTGGTCCGTCCGGTGGCCGCCGCCTCGGCCGCCGCGGCCCCCGCCGCGGCCTCGGCGGGAGCGGACTCCGACGCCGAAGGCCGGCCGCAGCCGGCCGCGGCCGCGCTCAAGGTCGTCCCGACGCCGAAGGACCTCGCCGGGCGGGCCTCCTCCGTCACCGCGATCACCCCGTCGGCGAACGGAACCAACGGCCCCGGGGCCACCGGCCACGGCACGAACGGGCACGCCGCGAACGGGCACGGGGTCAACGGGCACGGGGCCGTCGCGCAGGCCGGGCCGGTGCTGCGCTGGTCCTCCGACCGCGGCTGGGTGGACCGGCCCGCCCCGGAGCCCGCCGTCACCGCCGGCGACAGCCTGCCCACCCTCGCCCAGCTCACCACCGCCGAGCAGCGCTGGGCCGACCGCGAGGAGGACATCACCTCCATCGGCGGCGACGCCCACGAAGTCGGGCAGGTCTTCGCCCGCCGCTGGAGCGACCGCGTCGGCGACACCGAGAGACTCACCACGCTCTGGCCCGACTACCCGCGCATCCCGCACCGGGTGGACGGCGAGCTGCTGCGCTACGCCGCCCGCTTCGGGCTGCTGGCACACAAGGACGACCAGATCGACGAGCACGACCGCTACGCCATCCGGGCCGGGTTCTGGAAGGAACTGGCGGCCCGGGTGCCGGGCGGGTCGATGGTCGTCGACGACTGAGCCGGCCGGTCGGCGGCCCGGGCGTCGGCAGGGCCCCGTTGTCCGGTTCGCCCGTACGAGCGCGTAGAGTCGTCGGTCGTGAACGAGACGGCCGGGCGAGCACCCGAGGAACCCCAGCCGTGCGCCGTCGTGCGCGACCTGGTCAGGACCTACCGCAGCGGGCGCGGCGCGGCCGCCACCGAGATCCGGGCCAACGACGGGATCACCCTCACCGTCCGCAGGGGCGAGATCTTCGGGCTGCTCGGGCCCAACGGAGCCGGGAAGTCGACGCTGGTGCGCCAGCTCACCGGGCTGCTGCGCCCCGACTCGGGATCCGTCGAACTCTTCGGCCACGACATCGTGCGGCACCCCGAGCGGGCCGCCCGGCTGCTCGGCTACCTCGGGCAGGAATCCACCGCGCTGGACGAGCTGACGGTGGCGCTCGCCGCCGAGACCACCGGACGGCTGCGCGGCCTCACCCGGGCCCAGGCCCGCGGTACGGCCGCGGACGTGCTGACGGAGCTCGGGCTGGAGCCGCTCGCCACCCGGCCGCTCGCCAAGCTGTCCGGCGGACAGCGGCGGCTCGCCTGCTTCGCGGCCGCCCTGGTGGGGGACCGGCCGCTGCTCGTGCTGGACGAGCCCACCACCGGCATGGACCCCGTCGCCCGGCGGGCCGTGTGGAGCGCCGTGGACCGGCGGCGCGCCGAGCACGGGACGACGGTGCTGCTGGTCACCCACAACGTGATCGAGGCGGAGACGGTGCTCGACCGGGTCGCCGTGGTGGACGACGGCCGGGTGATCGCCTGCGACACGCCCGGCGGGCTCAAGGCGCTGGTGGACGGTGACGTCCGGCTCGACCTGGTCTGGCGGGACGAGGCGCCGGTCGGCGTGCCCGCCGTCGCCGCGCTGCGCGAGCGGGCCGAGTGCACCGGCCGCCGCTGGACCGTCCGCACCACCCCCGAGCAGGCCCGCGAACTGGTCGCCGCCGTCACCACCGGCCCGGCCTTCGCCGCCCTCGACGACTTCACCCTCGCCACCCCGAGCCTTGAGGACGCGTACCTCAAGCTGGGCGGCCGCCACGGAGGACTGGCCAAGTGACGCTGCTCTCGGTGCCCCCGCGGACCGACCGGTCCACGGCCGCCCCCGCTCCGCTCGCCCCCGCGGCCAGGCTGCTGCCGGCGCTCGCGGCCGTGTACCGGGCGCAGCTCGCCCGGGCACGGGTGGCGCGCATCCCGCTGCTGTTCGTGGCCACCTTCCAGTCCGTGGGCATCCTGGTGATGATGCGGGGCGTGGTGGACGCCGGGCAGTCCTCGGAGGCGCGGTCGGTGGTCGCCGGTTCGAGCGTGCTGGTGGTGGCCTTCGTCGCGCTGAACCTGCTCGCCCAGTACTTCGGGAAGCTGCGGGCCACCGGCGGGCTCGACCACTACGCGACGCTGCCGGTGCCGGCCGCCTCGGTGGTCCTGGGGGCGGCCGCCGCGTTCGCCTCCTTCACCCTGCCCGGGACGCTCGTCACGGCGGTGTTCGGGGCGGTGATGTTCGGGCTGCCGCTCGGGCAGCTGTGGGTGCTGCTGGCGGTCGTGCCGCTGGCCGGGGCCGCGCTGTCCGGGCTGGGAGCGGCCTGCGGGCTGCTGGCGCCGCGCCAGGAGATCGCGACGATGCTCGGGCAGCTCGGGATGTCGGCGGCCCTGCTGCTGGGCGTGCTGCCGGTGAACCACCTGCCGCAGCCGGTGCAGTGGCTGCGGGACCTGCTGCCGTCCACGTACGGGGTGGACGCCTTCGCGCGGACGTTCGCGCCGGATCCGGACTGGGCGCTGGTGCTCGGGGACCTGGCGGTCTGCGCGGGGGTGGGCGTGGTGTCGCTGGCCGTCGCCACCTGGGCGTACCGGCGGGCGGTCTCGCGGTAGGGCGTTGCGCGGCGGGCCGTCCCGCGGTTGCTGCCCGGTCCGGGGCGGCACGGGCCGGTGCGGGCCCGGTGCGGCGGTCGGTACGGCGGTCGGTACGGTGGTGGGTCGTTCGAGTGGCCGTCGTGAAACGATGGGGTCCGTGACCGTACCGAACACACCTCCGGATCCCGCCCCCGCCGACGTGCACGGCCCGCACGGCGTGCACGACGCGCGCGATGCGCAGGCGGTGCCGGACGCAGCGTCCGACCCCTTCGCGCCGCCGTACGGGGCCACCGCCCTCGGGCACGGGACGACCCCGCTGGGGCAGCGGCTGCTGCCGGAGGTCCGGGTCGGGGCGGGGGTCGTGGTCGCCTGCCTGGTGGCCGGTCTGGTGGTGGCCGGGCTGTGGGCCTGGCTGGCGCCGAAGGTGCCGCTGGTGGTGGACGGGGACCGCATCCTCTACGCCGACCCCGAGGGGGAGCAGCGGGCCGGCGCCGACGCGGTGTTCGTGCTCATCTGCCTGGGGGCGGGGATCCTGACCGCGCTCGGCGCCTTCCTGATCACCCGCAGGCGCGGCGGCGGCATCGCGGTCGCGCTGGGGCTGACCGTCGGCGGGCTGCTCGGGTCGATCGGGGCCTGGCGGATCGGGCGCTGGCTCGGGCCGGGCAACGACCTGATCGGCGAGGCCCGGCGGGTCGGCAACGGCGGGCACTTCGACGCGGGCATCGACCTGGGGGCGCTGGGTGCGTTGCTGGTCTGGCCGATGACGGCGATGGTGGTGCTGCTCCTGCTCTCGGCGGCGTTCGGGAAGCGCGAGGAGGACCCGCCGCCGTACTGGGCGCCGGTGGCGCAGTCGCCGCTGGGGGTGCCTCCGGCGGGGGCGCCGACGGGGCCGTGGGCCGGGCCGTACCCGGGACCGGGGTCGCAGCCGGGGCCGGGAACGGGGAGCGGCACGGGGCACTGACGTACGCGTCGTCCCCCGAGCCCCCGAGCCGCCGCTTTCGCGGGGGAGGGGCTCCGGGGGCGCTCGGCAGGGCCCGGAAGGTGCTCGGCGGTGCTCAGCGGGCGATGGGGGCGGTGCTGGCCCTGGTGAGGCTGACGAGGTCGCCGGGGGCCAGTTCGACTTCGAGGCCGCGGCGGCCCGCCGAGACGTAGACGGTGGGGTGGCCGAGCGCGCTGGCGTCGACGACGGTCCGCAGCGGTCGGCGCTGGCCCAGCGGGGAGATGCCGCCGAGGACGTAGCCGCTGCTGCGCTCGGCGGCGGCCGGGTCGGCCATGGCGGCGCGCTTGCCGCCGACGGCCGCCGCCAGGGCCTTGAGGTCGAGCTGGCCGGCGACCGGGACCACGCCGACGGTGAGGGTGCCGTCCACGTCGGCGACGAGGGTCTTGAAGACCCGCTCGGGGGCGATGCCGAGGACCTCGGCGGCCTCGCCGCCGTAGGAGGCGGCGGCCGGGTCGTGGTCGTAGGCGTGCACGGTGAACGGGACGGCGGCGGCTTCCAGGGCGACGGTGGCGGGCGTGCCCTGGCCGCCCTTCCTGGGCTTCTTGGCCATGTCGGGTCCTCGGGGTCCTCGGTCAGTTGGGGCTGAAGCGCTGGCGGGTGAGGTCGGCGGCGGGCAGCGAGGGCAGCCAGCTGAGGACGGCGCTCTCGCGGCGCAGCAGGTCGAGTTCGGCGCGCAGCCGCTGGGCGTTGTCCGGGCAGGCGAGCAGCTGCTGCTTGACCGGGGTCTCGAACACCGAGGCGGCGGCGACCAGGTAGGAGAGCACCTGCGGGTCGTCCGGGAGCTCCTGGTGGCCGACGGTGCTGGCCTCGCGGGCGCCGGCCAGGCGCTTCTGGTAGACCCGGAACGCCCGCTCGACCTCGGAGGCCAGCGCGCCGGAGCCCTCGCCGGGGCGCTCCTCGATCGGCTCGATCTCACCGGTCAGGTACGGGCCGGAGACGTCCGCCGAGCGCAGGCGGAACCGGGTGGTGCCGGTGACCAGCAGCTCGTAGCGGCCGTCCGGCTGGTGCTCGACCGAGGCGATGTCGGCGACGCAGCCGATGTGGAACATCGCCTCCAAGGGGTCCCCGGTGGCGGTGCCGAGGCCGTCGAGCGGGCCGGCCGGGCCCCCCTCGGGTCTGACCGGGGCGACCTCCCGGCCGTCCCTGATCGCGAGCACGCCGAACCGCCGGGGGGTGTCCTCGGACTGTTCGAGCAGGTCGGCGACGAGACGGCGGTAGCGCTCCTCGAAGACGTTCAGGGGCAGCACCAGGCCCGGGTAGAGCACGGTGTTCAGCGGGAAGAGCGGCAGCCGTTCTGTCACGGCGGACAGCGTAGTTCCCCGGGCGGGGGCCTTGTCGCACGGTCTGCGGGGTCGGCCGGTCGACGAGGCGGCCGCCGACGGGCCGATCGCCGACCGCCGGCCGCCGACGGGTCGGCCGTCGGCCGGCTCAGCCGCGCTGGAGCATCCTGGTGGCGCCGGTGACGACCGTGGAGGCGAGCAGCCAGCCGATCACGACCAGCCCGGCGGAGATCCACTGGGTGAGGCCCGCGGGGTTCCAGCCGCCCTGGTTGAGGTCCACGATCGGCAGCAGCTGGTTGAGGGTGTACAGCACCGGGTTCCAGTGCGGGCGCTCGTCGGCCTTGAGCGGCTCCAGCGGGTGGGTGGCGAACCAGACGCTGCCGAGGATCCAGGCGAGCAGCAGCCACAGTCCCGCCCGGCCGGGCCGGTAGCCGTAGCCGACGGTGACGTCCTGGACCGCGCCCCAGACCCGGGCGGGCAGCGGCAGGGTGCGCCGGCGCCGGCGCTGCTTGGCGTACAGCACCTCGCGGGCGTCGTCGTCGGCGCCGTCGCGGCGCAGGGCGGCGGCGAGCTGCTCGTAGGACTCCGGCTGGAAGTCCACCGAGGAGCCCTCCAGCCAGGCGATCCGCTGCTGGACGGTGAAGGGGCGGGCCGGACGCAGGTTCTCGTACACGAAGCCGGTGAGGCGCAGGTGCTTGCCGAGCGGCCACGCCTCCGGGGCGTCGACCAGGTTGCCGATCCGGGCGCGGGAGAGCGAGACGGTGCCGGTCGGGCGGAACTTGCAGGTGAAGCGCAGCTCGGGGGTCTGGATGCGGCTCAGCGCGAGTTCGTCCGTGTCCGCCAGGTGGAACTCGCCGGAGATCAGGCAGGCGCTGTCGAAGCGCGAGTCGGAGAGGCGGACCTGGCCCCAGGCGCGGAACGGGGTGACCGGGCCGTCCGGCGGCGGGTACTCGCCGTAGCCGGAGCCGTAGTAGCCGCGGGAGCCGGACCAGCCGCGGTCGGCGGAGCCGGTCAGGTACAGGGTGTGGCCGACACTGACCCGGACGGCGTTGAAGCAGATGCGGTTCTTCTCCGGGACGGCGCGCAGCTGGGCGCCGCGCAGCGAGAGCCGGCCGCCTATCCGGGCCGTCCGTATGCTCAACTCGCCCGTGGTCTCCAGGCGTTCGGCCTCGAAGTCCTGGTTGACGGTGATCCCGTCGGCGGAGACGGCACGGGCGAAGCGGTCGCCGCCGACCACCGTCTGGTTGAGCAGCAGGTCGGTGCCGATCTTGGAGTCGGTGAGCCGGATGCCCTCGGGGACGCGGCAGCGGGCCAGGTGGAGGTCGCCGGTGGTGGAGAGCCGGGAGGCCTCCAGCCGGGGAATGAGGCAGCCCACGAAGCGCAGCGTCGAGGCCACGGCCTCGGACATCAGGATCTTCTGGTCGAAGCGGCAGCCGTGGACCTCGACGTAGCGGTCGATGTCGGCGCCGGCCAGCTTGAGCGCCCCGGTGACCAGCACGCCGCTGAGCCGCAGCGAGGCGACCCGCCCGGCGGCGGGCTCCGGGCCGGCCAGCAGCAGGTGGGCGAGCACCTCGGCGCGGACGGTGCGCTCGGGGCCCCAGACGGCGTCGCCGAAGGGGTCGTCGGCCTCCGCCTCGCCCGTACGGAGGTCCAGGATCTCGCCCTCGCGGTAGGCCTCCCAGAGCCTCCGCTCGACCCCGTTCCAGCCCTCCGGAGCATGCTCCGCCATGGTTCCCCCGTCCCCCCGGTCGTCTCGCCCTTCGTATCACGGACTGAAATGCGGGACCAGCGGTTCCGGCCACTCCTTACACTGGGTGGCGTGATCTCTCGAATCGACCTCCGCGGCTCGCTGGACGACCCGCGTGACCTGCTGCCCCGTGCCGAGTTCGACGTCGCGGCCGCCCTGGAGAAGGTGCGGCCGATCGCCGAGGACGTACGCCATCGCGGGGTCGCGGCGCTGATCGAGATCACCGAGCGCTTCGACGGCGTCCGGCTGGAGTCGACCCGGGTCCCGGCCGAGCAGCTGACCGCGGCACTGGAGACGCTGGACCCGAAGGTCCGGGCCGCGCTGGAGGAGTCGATCCGCCGGGCCCGCGCCGTGCACGCGGACCAGCGCCGCACCGGGCACACCACCCAGGTGGTGCCGGGCGGCACGGTCACCCAGCGCTGGGTGCCGGTCGAGCGGGTCGGCCTGTACGTGCCGGGCGGGCTGGCGGTCTACCCGTCCTCCGTGGTGATGAACGTGGTGCCGGCCCAGGCGGCGGGCGTCCGGGGCATCGCCGTCACCTCGCCGCCGCAGAAGGAGTTCGGCGGCCGCGTCCACCCGGCCATCCTGGCGGCCTGCGCGCTGCTCGGCGTGGAGGAGGTGTACGCCGTCGGCGGCGCCCAGGCGGTCGCGATGTTCGCCCTCGGCACCGAGGAGTGCGCGCCGGTGAACATGGTCACCGGCCCGGGCAACATCTACGTGGCCGCCGCCAAGCGCTACTTCGCCGGCCGGATCGGCATCGACTCCGAGGCCGGCCCGACCGAGATCGCCGTCCTCGCCGACGACAGCGCGCTGGCGTCCGACGTCGCCGCCGACCTGATCAGCCAGGCCGAGCACGGCCCGACCTCCGGCTCGGTGCTGGTCACCGACTCCCCGGCGCTGGCCGAGGCGGTCGAGGCCGAGCTGGCCGTGCAGGTCGCGAGGACCAAGCACGGCGAGCGGGTGGCCGAGGCGCTGGGCGGCAGGCAGTCCGGCATCATCCTGGTCGACGACCTGGAGCAGGGCCTCGCCGTGGTCAACGCGTACGCGGCCGAGCACCTGGAGATCCAGACCCGCGACGCCCACGCCGTGGCGGCCCGGGTGGTCAACGCCGGCGCGATCTTCATCGGCCGCTGGACCCCGGTCTCGCTGGGCGACTACGCGGCCGGCTCCAACCACGTGCTGCCGACCGGCGGCTGCGCCTGCCACTCCTCCGGGCTGTCGGTGCAGACCTTCCTGCGCGGCGTCCAGGTCGTCGAGTACGACCGGGAGGCGCTGGCGGACGTCGCCGCGCACGTGGTCACCCTGGCGAACGCCGAGGACCTGCCGGGGCACGGGGACGCGATCAAGGCCCGCTTCGATTGGACGGTGCCGGGAGCGTGACTGCCATGACTCGCATCGACGACCTGCCCATCCGGGACGAACTGCGCGGCCAGTCCCCGTACGGCGCGCCGCAGCTGGACGTGCCCGTCCAGCTGAACACCAACGAGAACCCGTACCCGCTCCCCGAGGAGCTGGTCGCCCGGATCGCCGAGCGCGTCGCCGAGGCCGCCCGCGGGCTGAACCGCTACCCCGACCGGGACGCGGTCGAGCTGCGCGAGGGCCTCGCCGCGTACCTCGGGAAGACCACCGGCTTCCCCGTCCGGCGTGAGCAGGTGTGGGCGGCCAACGGCTCCAACGAGGTGCTCCAGCAGCTGCTGCAGACCTTCGGCGGCCCCGGCCGCAGCGCGCTCGGCTTCGAGCCCTCGTACTCGATGCACGCGCTGATCTCCCGGGGCACCGGCACGGCCTGGATCTCCGGGCCGCGCAACGAGGACTTCACCATCGACGTGGACGCCGCCGTCACCGCCATCGCGGAGCACCGGCCGAACGTGGTGTTCATCTGCTCACCCAACAACCCGACCGGCACCGCCGTGGACGCCGACACCGTGCTGCGGCTGTACGAGGCCGCGCAGGCCGCCCGGCCCAGCCTGGTGGTGGTGGACGAGGCGTACGTCGAGTTCTCGCACCGCGCCTCGCTGCTGCCGCTGATCGAGGGCCGCCCCAACCTGGTGGTCAGCCGCACCATGTCCAAGGCCTTCGGCGCGGCCGGGCTGCGCCTGGGCTACCTGGCCGCCGACCCGGCCGTGGTGGACGCGGTGCAGCTGGTGCGCCTGCCGTACCACCTGTCAGCCGTCACCCAGGCCACCGCGCTGGCCTGCCTGGAGCACACCGACACCCTGCTGGGGTACGTCGGGCGGCTCAAGGAGGAGCGCGACCGGCTGGTCGACGCGCTGCGGGGAATGGGCCTGGAGGTCACCGACTCGGACGCCAACTTCGTCCAGTTCGGCCGCTTCGCCGACACCCACGCGGTGTGGCAGGCCATCCTCGACCAGGGCGTCCTGGTCCGCGACAACGGCGTCCCCGGGTGGCTGCGCGTCACCGCCGGCACGCCCGCCGAGAACGACGCCTTCCTGGACGCCGTCCGTTCTGTGATCAAGGAGCTCTAACCTCATGTCCCGCATCGGACGCGTCGAGCGCACCACCAAGGAGACCTCGGTCCTGGTCGAGATAGACCTCGACGGCACCGGGAGGACCGACATCTCCACGGGCGTCGGCTTCTACGACCACATGCTCGACCAGCTCGGCCGGCACGGCCTGTTCGACCTCACCGTCAAGACCGACGGCGACCTGCACATCGACACCCACCACACCATCGAGGACACCGCCCTCGCGCTCGGCGCCGCCTTCAAGCAGGCGCTCGGCGACAAGGTGGGCATCTACCGCTTCGGCAACTGCACGGTGCCGCTGGACGAGTCGCTCGCCCAGGTCACCGTGGACCTCTCCGGCCGGCCGTACCTGGTGCACACCGAGCCCGAGGGCATCGCGCCGATGATCGGCTCGTACGACACCACGATGACCCGGCACATCCTGGAGTCCTTCGTGGCCCAGGCGCAGATCGCGCTGCACGTCCACGTGCCGTACGGGCGCAACGCGCACCACATCGTGGAGTGCCAGTTCAAGGCGCTGGCCCGGGCGCTGCGCTACGCCGCCGAGCGCGACCCGCGCGCGGCCGGAATCCTCCCGTCGACCAAGGGTGCGCTGTGAGCAATACCGCGATGATCCTCATCTTCGTCGGCCTCTTCCTGGCCGGCGGAGTCATCTCCTTCTGGAAGCAGAAGCACTCGAAGAGCGTCATCCTGGTGCTCGCCTTCGGCTCCGTGATGTGCCTGGCCTCCGGCCTCCTGCGCCTGTAGACCCGCCGCCCGGGACCCGCCGCCCGCCGCACAGAGACTGGACACCTGAACATGGGCAAGAACGTCGTCGTCCTCGACTACGGCTCCGGCAACCTCCGCTCGGCGCAGCGCGCCCTGGAGCGGACCGGAGCGGACGTCACCGTCAGCTCCGACTACGACACCGCGATGGCCGCGGACGGTCTGCTCGTCCCCGGCGTGGGCGCCTTCGAGGCCTGCATGCGCGGACTCAGGTCCGTCCGCGGGGACTGGATCGTGGGCCGCCGGCTCGCCGGCGGCCGACCCGTCATGGGCATCTGCGTCGGCATGCAGATCCTCTTCGAGAAGGGGGTCGAGCACGGCGTGGAGACGGCCGGCTGCGACGAGTGGCCGGGCACGGTGGAGCCGCTGGACGCCCCCGTCGTCCCGCACATGGGCTGGAACACCGTGGACGCGCCCGCGGAGAGCCGGATGTTCGCCGGCCTCGACCCGCAGACCCGCTTCTACTTCGTGCACTCCTACGGGGTGCGGCACTGGGAACTGGAGGCCCACAGCGCGCGGATCAACCCGCCGCTGGTCACCTGGGCCACCCACGGGCAGCCGTTCGTCGCGGCCGTCGAGAACGGCCCGCTGTGGGCCACCCAGTTCCACCCCGAGAAGTCCGGCGACGCCGGCGCCGCCCTGCTGACCAACTGGGTCAACACCCTCTGACTGTCTGAGAGTTGGATCTGATGAGCCTCGAACTGCTGCCCGCCGTCGACGTCCGGGACGGTCAGGCCGTCCGCCTGGTCAAGGGCGCCTCCGGCACCGAGACCTCCTTCGGCGAGCCGCTCGCCGCCGCCCTCGCCTGGCAGAACGCCGGCGCCGAGTGGCTGCACCTGGTCGACCTGGACGCCGCCTTCGGCACCGGCTCCAACTACGAGCTGCTGCGCGACGTCACCGGCCGGCTGGACATCAAGGTCGAGCTGTCCGGCGGCATCCGCGACGACGAGTCGCTCGCCCGCGCGCTCGCCACCGGCTGCACCCGGGTCAACCTCGGCACCGCCGCCCTGGAAGCCCCCGAATGGGTCGCCAAGGCCATCGCCGAGCACGGCGACAAGATCGCCGTCGGCCTGGACGTCGTCGGCACCACCCTGCGCGGCCGCGGCTGGACCCGCGACGGCGGCCAGCTCTTCGAGGTGCTGGAGCGCCTCGACCAGGAGGGCTGCGCCCGCTACGTCGTCACCGACGTCAACCGGGACGGCACCCTGACCGGCCCCAACCTCCAGCTGCTGCGCGACGTCTGCGCCGCGACCGCCAAGCCCGTGGTCGCCTCCGGCGGCGTCTCCTCGCTCGACGACCTGCGCGCCATCGCCTCGCTCGTCGGTGAGGGTGTCGAGGGAGCCATCGTGGGCAAGGCACTCTACGAGCAGAAGTTCACCCTCGAAGAGGCCCTGGAGGCGGTTTCAGGATGACGGACGGTCGGATCGTACGCGGCGAGGTCGAACACGGCGCGGTCGGGCACGGCGCGGTCGTGCGCGGCCGGGTCGGCGGATTCTCCCCCTGGGAGGACGAGTTCGGCTACTCCCGGGCGGTCGCCGCGGGCGACCACGTGCACGTGGCCGGCTCCACCGCCTGGGTGGACGGCCGGATCGAGCACGAGGGCGACCCGTACCGGCAGACCCTCGCCGCGTTCGGCGTCGGGCTCAAGGCCCTGGCCGCGTACGGTCTGACCATCGACGACGTGGTCCGCACCCGGATGTACATCACCCACGTCCGCGACGCCGAGGAGGTGGGCCGCGCCCACCGTGAAATCTTCGACGCCGCACGCCCGGCGGCCACCATGGTGGTGGTCGAGGGGCTCATCGACTCCCGGATGATGGTCGAGATCGAGCTCGACGCCTACCGGTCCGGGCTGGCGAAGACCCTGGAAGCACTGGAAACCCTGGAAGCCCTGGAAGGCGAACAGCCGTGACCCTCGCAGTACGTGTCATCCCCTGCCTGGACGTCGACGCCGGGCGGGTGGTCAAGGGCGTCAACTTCCAGAACCTGCGCGACGCCGGCGACCCGGTCGAGATGGCCAAGCTCTACGACGCCGAAGGCGCCGACGAGCTCACCTTCCTCGACATCACCGCCTCCTCCGGCGACCGGGAGACCACCTACGACGTGGTCCGCCGCACCGCCGAGCAGGTCTTCATCCCGCTGACGGTGGGCGGCGGCATCCGTGCCGTCGAGGACGTCGACAAGCTGCTGCGGGCCGGCGCCGACAAGGTCGGCGTCAACACCGCGGCCATCGCCCGGCCCGAGCTGATCCGCGAGATCGCCAAGCGCTTCGGTCGGCAGGTCCTGGTGCTCTCGGTGGACGCCCGGCGCTGCCCGCCCGGGACGGAGACCGAGTCGGGCTACGAGGTCACCACGCACGGCGGGCGGCAGGGCACCGGCCTGGACGCCGTCGAATGGGCGGGCCGCGCCGCCGAGTTGGGCGCGGGCGAGATCCTGCTCAACTCGATGGACGCCGACGGCACCAAGGACGGCTACGACCTGGCGATGATCCGGGCCGTGCGCAAGGCCGTCTCGGTGCCGGTGATCGCCTCCGGCGGAGCGGGCAGGCTCGCCGACTTCGCGCCGGCCGTCGAAGCGGGCGCGGACGCGGTGCTGGCCGCCAGCGTGTTCCACTTCGGGGACCTGCGGATCAGCGACGTCAAGGGCGCGCTGCGCGAGGCCGGGCACCCGGTGCGCTGACGTTCGGCGTGTGCGTGTGCGTTCCGCGCGTGCGTTGACGCTCGGCGTGTGCGCTGACGCTCGGCGTGTGCGTTCCGCGCGCGTTCCGTGCGTGGCGAGGGCCCGCGGTTCCCGGAACC